>NZ_OY764901.1:662500-772500 GCF_963668665.1 uncultured Anaeromusa sp.
AGGGAATACACTTGGCCGCGCAGTTCCGCCGGCCCGTTACGAGGCAAAGAAAGTTGCGACGTAAACAACTGCGGTCGCGAATAGGTTCGATTTGGCGTATAGGTTTCGTGATTGCCGACAACCGGTACTACTGGGATGGAATCAATCACACCTTGACCCGCTTCCAGCCAGCCTTTCCACTGCCCATAATCCTGACCCACGTCCACCAAGTCTCCCATATTCACCATAAACGCCGCATCCGGATTAGCCTGAAGGGCTTTTTTCAAAGTATTCCCCCAAAGTTGGTAAGTAACGCTTTGGGAATCTCCGAAAACCAGAAACTTTACTTTTGAAGATTGATAGGGAGCCGTCCGAAAAGAACGCCAAGCGCTCCAAGTAACTCCGTCTCCTACACGATATGTATAGCGAACTCCCGGGCGCAATTGTCGCAAGGTAGCCGTAAATTGCTTCACTTCGCCTAAATTGGTCGCCAATACCGCCGCTTGCGCAGGTACCGTGCGAAACGCCCCGACTGCCGCAGGCCTTGCAGCAGCTTCACCGTACTGGACCAAGCCTGCTCCTGTGTCCATCTTCCAGGAAATAGTCTGCGTTGTAGCCGATTCCTCGCTCCAGGTCAAAACAATCTGTTCTGGAGCTGGCGACGCTGCGACTAAAGAACTCCAACTAAATAACCACAGCATGCTCCCTAGCCAGCCTAGATATATTTTTTTCATACTTGCTTCGCCTTAGCTTTCTTTAATTTTGTTGCCCTTTTCGGCAGCAAGAAATCATTTCCCTTCTTTTCATAGTCAATTCTAGTGAATCGGTTTCTATTTTCTTCTGAATCTATCGTTAGTCAGTCTCTCCCCCTATATACCTGCGTCTTCCAGCGATTTTTACGTTCTAGCGCTCCTCTCCCTGACTTATGAGTCAAATTGTTCTTTTTCCGCAGCTGCATTGAGCAAACTCGTATGTTATAATATAAAAATTGTTAGTACAACCATCATCGTTAAGGAGACTTTTTTTTGCAAAATCTAACACAAACCATTAGTAAAAATTTAGCCAAATTGCGTCTTCAAAATCGCCTCAGTCTAGACAAACTCTCGGAGCGTTCCGGCGTAAGCAAGGCCATGCTCAGCCAGATTGAACGTGGCGAATCCAACCCTACCGTCAATACGCTCTGGAAAATCGCCACAGGCCTGCGTGTTTCTTTTTATGATTTACTGCAGGAAGACAGGCAGGAAATCGAGCTCGTACGTCACGCTTCTTGCCCGCTTATAAACGATACTGCCAACGGCCTATCGCTTTTCTCTCTTTTTCCTTTTAAATCCGACAAGCCTTTTGAAGTATTCACTGCCAAACTGCAGCCGCAGTGCACGCATTTTGCATCTCCCCACGCTGTCGGCTCAGAAGAATACGTGCTGCTGAGCAAAGGCGCCTTATACATACACGTGAACAACACTGACTACAAGTTACAAGGCGGCGACGCCCTGCGCTTTCCCGCCGGTCAGCCTCATCACTATCATAATCCCGGCCTCCATGAGCTTTCTTTTCATTGCATGCTCTACCATGCCTGCTCATAAAACAGACCGCGCTTGGCAACAACAACTTGCCTAGCGCGGTCTATTCTTTTCAATCAACAGTAAAATCATGCTCTTAAAATAACACGACTTTGTTTCTGCCGCTTTTTTTCGCCTGATACAAGGCGTCATCCGCCCGTTTCAACCAAGATTCCAGCGTATCCTCGCTCATAAACTCCGCCACGCCGATACTTACCGTCAAAATCAATTGCAACGAGGACATTGGCTTGTTCGCCATCTCCCGCCGCAGCTTCTCCGCTGCCGCTAATGCCGCCTCGCTAGTGCTGCATGGCAGCAATACGGCAAATTCCTCGCCGCCCCAACGATAAATCGAGTCTACGACACGGAGATTTTGCTGAATCCGTTCCACCACTTCCACTAAAACCTGATCCCCCAGCAGGTGCCCGTGCTCATCATTAATCTGCTTGAAGAAATCAATGTCAATAAGCAAAATAGATACCGCTTCCCGATAACGCTGGCTGCGCAACATTTCTTGTTCCGCTGTTTCTTCAAACTTGCGGCGGTTCCAAGCGCCAGTCAAGCGATCCGTCAGCGCCACTTCCTCCAAATGCTCATTCGCCAGGCGCAGCTTACGGTTGCTTTCCTCCAGCATTCTCCAGGCCATTTGCAAATCAATCTGCTGTTCTTCACTGCGCTGCAGTTCTTCACGCAGCCGGACTTTAACCTGCACCTTTTCCAAGGCAATGGCCGCCAAAAAAGCGTATTGCTCTAATAAGCCCAATTGCTCTTCATTGGGAACGAACTGCTCCTTGCGCCAAGAAATACAAAAGATACCCAGCATCCGGCCGCCGCTGTTCAACGGATATACGAGCATCGTGCTGACCTGGTCCATTTCTGGGGCTTTCAATTTACAGGGAAACCGCTGGTAGTCTGGCACATAGAGCATTTTCCCCAACTTCAGCACCTCGCCGCTGGCGCCTTCGCCTTTTTTGATTTCACGCTGCGGCAATTCGCTGTAAAGTCCTATAGCGTAGTTTACTTCCAATTTATCGCTCTCATTAACAACAGATATATAACCGTCCGGCGCCCCCATAAGCTGTACCGCATCGTTAATGATCGTTTTTAGCAAATCCCCCACTTCATCCCGGTCTTGCACTAAATGTCCGGTTATCATCTGTAAAGAAGCTATTTGCCTGGCAAAATCCTCTACCTGCCGCTTTAGCCGATTCTCCTTGCGAAGACGCCGCACCAGCCAAGCACCGACAACGCTGATCAAAATACTGCCGCCCGCAGATATCCACCGGTAAAAACGTTTCCGTTCATTCATGGCTGCTTTAATCTGCTGAACATCCACGCCAACAGCAACAAGCAACGGATATTTCTCCAAGGAATGATAATGAAAAACTCTTTCCAACCCTTGATTTTCTTGTGAAAATTCAACTTGATCAAACGGCTGCATTACCGCCTGCTGCACTAAAAATTTTCCAAGCGCATCCTGCTTGCCGCCAAGTGCCGCTGCAGGTTCACAGACCCGCAAAACGCCATCCAGACCGACAACCACCAGCACACTGTCGCCCTCCAGCTCCATTTCCCAAAGAAAGTCTGTCAGCTCTTGCGCGGGGCTTGCCGCAAAGGCCACGCCGCGAAAGTTTCCGTCCCTATCATATATGCCTCGGCTCCAAGTCAAATGGCGCTCTTCACCGGCAGGAGGCGCGCTATAAAGGCCATCGTTCCTCTGCTGTTGATGGTAGCGAAAAAATGCTTCATCTCCAACAAATGCGCGTCGTTCCAACCCCAGGTAGGACGTCGTGACGCGCCCGGTTTCATCCGCTACGGCCAAGGAGCTCACAAGCCCCTGATACAGAAAATCCAGATGTATTACTGGCGCATCCGGCTGCCCCTGCAAACGATTATGGTTCTGCCGCACCAGCTTCAGCGAATTATCAATTTGCCGGACTGTATGCTGCACATGATCGGCAAAAGCGCGGCTATAGGTAGCGCCTACCCGGATGGCATCCCTTTTTTCAATCTGCTCTTCAATGGAAATCCGGTGCCAAGTAGAAGACCAAAGCAACAACAGCATACACAAGCTTAAAAAAAGAATCAGCCACTCAAGAGCAATGGGCTGTCCCGCCCACGCTGGCTTTCGCTTCATTTGCGGCACGCTCCTCTCGCCTTGCAACTGTAAAAGTATGCCATTTTCATTTCTCGCTGTTATATTCCATATAGCAAGCTTTAATCCCTTTCATCGCTTCTAGTTTCTTTACTTTCCTCTAGCAACGGCGCTGAGGCTCCGGAAATGTGCTAAAATAAAAGAAGTGAGCAAAATTGCCGCCAACGAAAATTTTACTAAAAATCTCATTAAGGCTATACGATGTTAAATGCTCGTCATTGGAAAGGATGAAATATATGTTTTATAAGGATTTAGAGCGGCTAATTGATGAAAAAAAACAACGCTGGACCAAGGCCAGCGATCAGATTTGGAACTATGCCGAAACAAAATTCCAAGAAACGCGATCCAGCGAAATGCTCCGCTCGCTTTTAACGCAAGAAGGCTTCGCCGTCGAAACCGGCGTAGCCGATTTGCCCACTGCCTTTGTCGCCTCCTTTGGCAGCGGCGCGCCAGTCATTGCGTTTCTCGGCGAATATGACGCCCTGTCCGGTTTGAGCCAGCAGGACGGCCTCGCTGAAAAAATTCCCCTTATCGAAGGAGGCAACGGCCATGGCTGCGGCCATCACCTGCTCGGAGTCGGTTCCCTGGCGGCAGCCGTCGCGACTAAAGAAATTCTCAAAGAAAACAAGCTTCCCGGAACGGTGCGCTACTATGGCTGCCCCGGCGAAGAGGGCGGTTCCGGAAAAGCCTTTATGGCCCGCGCCGGCGTCTTTGGGGATGTCGACGCCGCCTTGACCTGGCACCCGTTGACGCACAACGCCATCTGGTCCACCCGTTTCTTAGGCAACTACCAAGTCGCGTTCCGCTTTCACGGCAAGAGTTCACATGCCGCTTCCGCGCCGCATGTGGGACGGAGCGCCTTAGACGCCGTAGAACTCATGAACATCGGCGTTAATTACCTCCGGGAGCATGTCGTCCCGGACGCGCGCATGCACTACGCCATCACCAACAGCGGCGGCGCTTCGCCCAACGTCGTCCCAAGCGAGGCGGAAGTGCTGTATCTTCTGCGGGCGCCGGAGCTGGCCCAGGTTCAAGATATTTACGAACGAGTCTGCTCCATCGCTCATGGGGCCGCCTTAATGACCGGCACTACCCATGAAGTCCTTTTTCAAAAAGCATGCTCCAATTACATTCCGAACAACGCCTTAGAAACGGTCATGTATCGCCACTTGCAGCAAGTGGCTCTCCCTGCGTTACCGGAAAACGAGCAGGAACTAGCGCAACAGCTTCACCAAACCATGACGCAAGAGGATTTGCAAAACGATCTGCATATGGCGGAATTGCTTTTAGGAGGACAGCACCGCGAGCTGCTGCCTGGCATCCGCAAGCAGCTTGTCTCTGACTGCGTTCTGCCCCATGTTCATGCAGCTTCTCTGCTGCCTGGTTCCAGTGATGTCGGCGACGTCAGTTGGCTGGTACCGACCGCACAGTGCAGCACCGCCTGCTATGTATTCGGCACGCCTGGCCATTCCTGGCAAATGGTAGCCCAAGGAACTTCTTCTTTAGCGCACCAAGGCATGCTGACCGCTGCCAAAGCCCTAGCCCGCACCGCGCTGGAGCTTTTCACCCAGCCCGAACTGATTCAGGCCGCCAAAGCCGAGCTGCTTCAGACCTTGGATGGCCGCACCTACCAGTGCCCCATTCCTCCTGATGTGCAGCCACCGCTTTAAAGCTAAAAAACACGATTTTTTTTATAAGTTAATGCATAAAAAGGGCCAGGCAATCACTTGGTAAAAAGTGCTTGCCTGGCCCTTTTTTGATTCTTGTGCTTTGCGTTTAGCTTGCCGCTTCCTGACAATCTTCTTCCTGCTCATTCAAGCTAGCAGCCAGCCAATTTTTCCCTTCCACCAGACGCGCCACCAGCATAGAGCAAGCCACGTTTCCGGTGGAGTTAAGCAGCGTCGCTGGCGCGTCAATAATGGTACTGATAACCGCAATGATCGGCAGCACTTCCGGCGAAAAGCCGTACACGCTGATAATCAGCATTTCGCCGATCATGCCGCCTCCCGGAATGGCCCCCATGACAGCGCCAACAAGGAAAGAAACCCCGATAATTCCCAGCCAGGTTCCCCAGCTTGTCATATCCATACCGAACAAGCCAAAGAGAAAGGTAATTTTTAGCACGCCCCCGAACACCGAACCGTCCTTGTGCAAATTAGCCCCCAAAGGAATGACGGTCTCCACCATATCCGCCGGCACCCCCATCTTCTTGGCGGCAATCAAATTGACGGGAATGGACGCGGCGCTGGAACAGGTAGCAATGGCCGTCAAGGATGGCGGCAGCGCGTTGCGCCAGAAAACACCCACACCCTGCTTGCCTGCCGCCAAATACGCATAGAGCGTAAAGAAACCGAAATAATAAATGACGGTCAATACCAAATACACAACAAATGTATTTAAATAGCCTTGCAAGATCTGTGTGCCCAGCTCACCCACCACATTGGCAAAATATGCGCCTAAACCAATCGGCGCGTAGTACATTATCAGTTGGACCATTTTCATCATTACCTGGGTTGCCGCCGCCAAAAAGGATGCTACTGGTTTCGCCGCCTCGCCAGCAAGGGCCGTTGCCAAACCAGTCAGGCCAGCCAATACAATCAGTGGCAAAATATGCGACTTAGAGAGTACCTGTGAAAAATCGCTTACCGTAAAGGTTTTGACTAATTGTTCCGCCGTATTCAGCTGCTTCGCCTTTTCTGGCGCACCGCCTTCGGCAGCAACTACGCTTTGCAGCGTAGCAAAATTAATACCTTCTGTGGGGTTCATGGCGACAGTCACGCCTAACCCCAGCGCAGCAGACAGCAACGCTGTAACTACAAATACGACCACCACACTGCTCATAATCTTTCCTAAACGGCGCATTTCCCCGCCCATCGAGGCGATGGCCGAAGCAATGCTAAAAAACACCATAGGCACGATAATCATAAAGAGCAAGTTCAAAAACAAATCC
This sequence comes from uncultured Anaeromusa sp., assembly GCF_963668665.1. NCBI lineage: Bacteria > Bacillati > Bacillota > Negativicutes > Selenomonadales > Sporomusaceae > Anaeromusa > uncultured Anaeromusa sp. The sequence continues at coordinate 669,144 of NZ_OY764901.1, forward strand.
CCAAGCGGCTTCAATACCACCGCCTCCGGTCCCATGACGACCCCTAGAACCCCTCCCGCCAATACGGCAAACAGCAAGATGATGGAAAACATATACTCCTTAGCAATCTCTTTCATTTTTTACACTTCCTAACTTCTTTTCGACCAGCAGCTTAGCTTGCGCCTTAGAGTTATAAAAACGCACTCAGCCAGCACAGACCCTTCTTCCATGCTGTCCAAGTGCGCCATCGCAACCTCAATCGACCACGGCCTCACCTGGCGTGTTAGTCCTGTCAGCCTGCGGATCTTTATAATTGTAATCTAGTTCGCCACTGCTTTTTAAAGTCCTGTCAGTTTCCTTTATGGTTCAATAACATTTTGTAAAATTCTTAAAATCATTTTCCAATACGATTGATGCTATAATCAAACTAATTGCTATGTATGAGCTCTTCAAGCACACTGTTTTTAAGAAAGAAGGTTTTCTCATGACCATCGCTATCCGCAACGCCTGCGCGCAAGACGCCGCAGCCGTCGCCGCTATCGAAGCACTATGTTTCCCCGCCGCCGAAGCGGCTTCCGCCGCAACAATCGCCGCACGTATTGCCGCTTTTCCCGCTTATTTTTTTGTGGCGGAAGAAAATGGCGCCCTAATCGGCTTCGTCAACGGCTGCGTCACCAACAGCCCTATCATTGAAGATGAACTTTTCCAAGACCCAAGCCGCCATATCCCCAGCGGAACTCATGCGGCCATTTTCGGCCTGGATGTCGTTCCCAAACGGCGACGCCAAGGCGTCGCCGCGCAATTGATGCGCCACTTCATCAGTGAAGCGCAACGGCAGGGACAACGCCATGTCATCCTTACCTGCAAAAAACATCTGATTCGCTATTACGAAACCTTCGGTTATGCAAATAACGGCCTTTCGCAATCCATCCACGGAGGTGCCGAATGGTACGATATGACTTTGGATTTAGAACGCTAATCTAAATAATCCAGCAAAGAAGCATCTTCCGTTGTTTCCAGGCGATCCAATATCGCGTCGAAATCCGTATAGCTAAAAACAGGAATGCGCCGCAGCAGATAGGGATTGTCTTTGTCCGGGCGGTTGACACCCGGCAGCACCGTAAACGCCCCAGTATAACCGCTCTGCTCAGTTTTCCTTGTTACCTCGGCATTGTAAAAACCTCCGGGATAGGCAAAATAATCAATGGACTGCCCCGCCAGACGCTCTACGCCGCGGCGGCTTTGGGCCACTTCCTTCTCTAGCTCGGGCGCTGCTAATTTTGTCAGATTGGGATGGCTGCGCGTATGGGAGCCAATTTCAATGCCTGCCTTTTCCATCTCTTGAATCTGTTGCACTGAAAGGCGATTCTTGCGGTTAAAATTACTTTGCACCATAAAAATGGCCGCACGAAACCCTTCCTGTTTGAGCACAGGGAACGCCTGGGTATAGTTATCCTCATAGCCATCGTCAAAGGTTATCAGCACTGGCTTCTCCGGCAGCGTGACTGGCTCTCCCCGCATGTAAGCGGTCAAGTCGGCCAAGGAAATACTCCGATAGCCCCGCTCCCGCAATTCCTTCATTTGCCGGGAAAACTCCGGCGTATCTACATTCAAATACGGATAATCCGGAGCTTCTGCGCCCACATAATGGTATAAAAGCACGGGGATTCCCTTAAAGCCAGCCTGCGCCTGCACGACGACCGGCAAAAACAGCAAAAGCCCGGCTAAAGCCGCGCTCACCCCTATTTTAAAGCAAGCAAAAACAGTTCTTTTTCTCATCAGTTGCATCTCCTAAGCTAGCAATACTATTTTCCGGGAGGAATATTCATGTATTTTGATAATGCCGAAGGTCCTGTTTTTCGTCCCCCCAGCGAAGCCGACAGCTTGATTCTCCGCGTCACCATCGGCTGTTCCCACAATGCCTGCACCTATTGCAACATGTACCGCAGCGTTTCTTTTCGCATGCGTCCCCAAGAAGAAATCGACGCGCAGCTGCAGCAGGCGCAGCGCTATGCCGCTCATATTCACCGGGTCTTCTTGGGAGACGGCAATGCTTTGGTGCTGCCCACGGAACGACTCTTGGCTATTTTAGCACAAATTCATGCTTTGTTGCCAAAAGTACGCCGCGTTTCCTGCTATGCCGGCCCCAAAGACATGCTGCGCAAAACCCCAGAAGAACTGATCTCCCTGCGCCAAGCCGGCCTCAAGCTGGTCTACTACGGCATGGAGTCTGGCGACGACGCCGTACTGGCCCATGTCAACAAGGGAGTCACCGCCGCGGAGTCCATCGAGGCTGGGCAGCGCATCGTCGCCGCAGGCATCAAGCTTTCGATGATGGTCATTCTCGGCCTGGGCGGTCAAGAAGCGTCAGCCCGTCACGCCCGCAACACCGCCTTGGCGGTCAGCGCCATCCGTCCGCACATGCTCAGCGCTCTTACGCTGATGATGTACCGCGGCAGCGAGCTGCTGGAAGAGTTTGAAAGCGGCCGCTTCCCGATCCTTTCTCCTGCCGGCATCATGGAGGAGCTTCATTTACTGCTGCAAGACATCGAGCTGCCCCCGGAACATCATTGCCTTTTTCGCAGCAACCACATTTCCAACTATATCAATTTCGCCGGCACGCTGCCCAAAGACAAAGAGCGCCTTTTGTCTGAGAGCCTAGCGGCTAAAGACAAATTGGCGCTCCTCAAAAACTGGGATCCCTACAACAATGTAGAAAGATAAAAGCTGCCGGAATTGTTTACCGCAATTGCCGTTCCGCCAGTTCCCCAAAGAACGGCAGGCTGTAGCGCTCTCCTTGAAAGCCCTTGTACATCATCAGCAGCCAGACAAACAGCGTAACCGGTCCAATAATGATGGAAATAAGAATGCCAATAAACGGCAGCAAATGCGCCAGCAGTGAAATAACCATCAAAGAGCCAAAGGTCACCAGCGACTGCATGGCGTGAAAGCGAACAAAGGTATTTTCCTTTTCCAGCAGCAAAAATACGATCCCCGACAGCCAGCCTAGCAAATAACACAAGCACGCCGCCGTATTCGCGCTCAAACCCACTGAAGTTTTACCCCAATCCGTCATCTTGGCGCCCCCCTTCTCTACGTCCCTTCCTTAGCGACCGCTAAAGGCAGGTTTTCTTTTTTCCCGAAATGCTGCTACGCCTTCCTGGTGATCCTCTGTTTCCAGGCACAACGCCTGCAGCTGCGCCTCCATCTGCGCCATCTGTTCAAAGTTCGCTTCTTGGCTGGCATGCAAAGCCGCCTTAGTTTTCGCCAGCGCCAGCGGCGGCGCTATCGCCAACCGAGCGGCCCAAAAACCGGCTTCTTCATCCAGTTCATCCGCTTCAGCAAGGTGATTTAACAGCCCCCATTCATAAAGGGTTTCCGCTGTAACCGCGTCGCCGATAAACATCAATTCCTTCGCCCGATGCATGCCTAAGAGGCGAGGCAACAAATACAAACCGCCGCAATCCGGCACCAGCCCCACTTTAGCAAAGCTCTGCGCAAACTTCGCCGACCGGGACGCAATCACCAAATCACAGGCCAAGGCCAGATTAAAGCCCGCTCCGGCCGCCACGCCATGCACCTTGGCCAAGACAGGCTTCGGCATTTCCCGAATAATTTTCACCAAATTGCCAACCTCTTCAATAAAAGCCTTCGCCTCCGCTGTCCCGGCAATGGATTCCAAATAGTTCAAATCGCCGCCGGCGCAAAAAGCCCGACCGCTGCCGGTCAAGACCACGACCCTCACCGAAGCGTCGGCTGCCGCCGCCTCCAGAACCTGACGCAGTTCTTCCGTCATTTCATCATTAAGCGCGTTAAGCGCTTCCGGACGATGCAGCGTCACGGTCAACACTTCCGCCTGCTTTGTTACCATTACTGTTTTTTCACTCATCTGTTCCGCCTCCTTCTTATTCTCGCCGACCTCTACCACAGGCGCGCACAGAAAAAGCCCGCCCAAGTAGACGCCAAGCAAAGTATCACATTACTGCCTGCATTGGCGAAGGCTTGACCCATAGCCCCTTCCTGCACCAGATGCAGCGTTTCATAGCTAAACGAAGAAAATGTCGTCAAGCCGCCCAGAAAGCCTACCGCTATAAACAAGCGCCATTGCGGATCCAGCTCCAACCGTTCCAAAAACAAAGTCATAAATAACCCGATAATAAAAGAACCGGCCACATTCACAAACAAAGTTCCATAAGGAAAAGCGCTGCCAAAACGCTCCGCCGCCCAAATGGTCACCAGGTACCGAGTCACAGCCCCCATCCCGCCGCCAAAGGCGATAACCGCCAGATCCAAGGCCATGTTCATCGTATTTTCTCCTTGCCGTCGTTGTGGCGATAGTGGACCACTTCGATGTTCTCCAGGGTAACCATACCCTGCCCTACAGCTTCATCCAAAAAAGGCAGCAGTTTGGCAATGTATTCTTCGCTGTCCACCAGTTCCACCACAATCGGCAAATCACTGGACAGCTCTAAAAGACGCGATGTATGAATACGGCTGTTGGCGCCGAACCCCTCCAGGCCGCGGAACACGGAAGCGCCCGCCAAATCAAGGGCCTTAGCCTTTGCGACAATCGCATGATATACAGGCTGTCCCTGGTACCGGTCCGATTCTCCGACATATACGCGCAAGCGCTGAGCCTGCCCGCTGATTTTTATCATGTTCGGCTCACATCCTTAGACAGTATTTCTTTCTATTTTTCGCCATACAAAAGACTTCTCCCTGCTTAGGCGGCAAGAAAAACCGCCGCGAAGAAATGAAAAAAGCAGTCTTACCAGCATAACCGGCAAGACTGCTTTTCACTAGAAATCAGCTTATGTTGTTTGTGAACGCTCTTGCTGCACTGTTAACGCAACTACAGCCGATGCGACCATCGCAATGATTAAAAAGACAAAAGCCGTATCAAAAGAACCTCCGCTGGAATCAATCAAATAGCCCATAACAAACGGTGATATGAATCCGGCTACTTGGCCGCCGAAATTTACCGTACCCGAACTGGCTCCCATAATATGGGTCGGAATTGTGTCCATAACCAAGCCCCAAAAAGCTGCCATGGCTAAGAACATAAAGAATGAAGAAATGCTTTGATAAACAACCGCCATATCCGCCGACGGAACGGTATAGGTCAAGTACAAAAAGAAGCCGGCTATCAACGCATTAGGCACAAACAGCCATTTCCGCTGGCCTTTAATACGATCTGACAAATAGCCTCCCACAACCGTGCCCACCGCACCGACAAAGAACGGAATCGAGCCGGTAATGCCGGTTTTAATCAGGGAAAACCCGCGTACTTTCATCAAATAAGAAGGCAGCCAAGAAACAAAGCCCCAGAAGGTAATGTCAAAAAGAAACCAGATTAATACCATTTGCCATAAAATAGGCTTCCTTAAAAATTGCTTGAACGTCAACGACGCCTTGGTCAAAGCGGCAGCGCTGGGATTGGCTTCCACCGCCTGTATTTCCGCCAGTTCCTCCGTCGTCATTGCCGGATGATCCTTCGGATTGTCCCGGAAGTATAAGTACATGGCCAACGCAATAAATATGCCAGGAACCCCTAAGGTTACAAACACCGTTCTCCAGCCAAAAGCGGCTATAATCCCGGCGGCTACCAAGGAGGCTACCGCAGGTCCCAGTGTGTTGACTGTCGATTGAATGGCAGTTGCCGTGCCGCGCTCCTTCGGCGGAAAATAGGTGGCAATCAGTTTCCAGGACGAGCCGGGAAAACAGCCTTCGCCAACGCCGAACAAACACCGCAAAACCAGTAAAGCCGGATACGAAAAGATAAAACCGGTCATACTTGTAAAGATAGACCACCAACCGATGGCCACAGCCATAACTTTGCGGGCGCCAAACTTATCCGCCAACATGCCTCCGGGAATCTGAAATAAAGCATAGCCGGCAAAAAACGCACTGAGAATACCGCCTTGCATCGTTGCATCAAGCTGCATTTCCTCACCGATAAAAGGCAGCGCTACACTAATCACCATCCGGTCTAAAAAGGAAAACAACCAACCAATCCAAATCAGAGATAACACCGAATACCGAACTTTCCACCGAAACCCGCCGCCAGCCTGCCCCTCAGCAGGATTGGGCTGTACTTTTTGTGTATTCATCATGTTTCCTCCTGTCCGTTTAAATTTTAGGACAAAACCGCCACCACTTCTATTTCCACCACCACGCCTTTAGGCAATGCAGAAACTTGTACGCACGAGCGAGCCGGAGGCTCATGAGCAAAAGCCTCTCCATAAATCGCATTGACCGTCTGGAAATCTCCCAAATCCGTTAGAAACACGGTCGTTTTGACTACCGCATCCATGCCGACGCCAGCCTCTGCCAAAACAGCGCGAACATTTGCTAAAACTTGTTTCGTCTGTGCTTCTATACCGCCTGCCGCCACTTCGCCTGTTGCTGGATCAACAGGAATTTGGCCGGATGCAAAAAGCAAATTCCCCGTCGTTATAGCTTGTGAATATGGGCCAATCGCCGCAGGCGCCTTTGTTGTGAAAACTACTTTTTTATTCATGATTTGCCCCCTTTTTTAATACCTGACCGGAAAATACTCCTGTTTCTTTTCCTTCCCATACCGCCCAAGCGCCATTGACCATCACCGAGGAAATACCGCGAGGATACTGGACAGGTTCCACAAAAGTTCCCTGGTCTTCAACTTGAGCCGCATCAAAGATTACCAAATCCGCCGCCTTGCCTGTATGCAAATAGCCTCTGTCCGTCAAGCCCAGAACATCCGCTGGTTTACCGGTCATTTTGCGCACGGCTGCTTCCAGTGACAGCGTTCCTTCTTCGCGTACATACTTGCCAAGAACGCGCGGAAAAGCTCCATATACGCGCGGATGCGGCTTGCCAGCGCCCATCAGCCCATCAGAGCAGACATTTTGCTCCGGACGAGCCAGTAGCTTTTTCACATGCTCCTCGGTCCCGTAAAAATCAACCATACCAACAGCATTTTCTTCTTCATACAGCAAATCAAACACAGCCTGATAGGCGTCTTTACCGCGCATAACTCCTAATTCCACTAGATTTTTTCCTACGGCATCCGCATTTTTACTCGTTTTCACGCTGGTTACAAAAATCTGATCCATACCGGCAAAATCAATAAAGTTATCCCACCCAGGAATACCCTGCTCTATATCCTGAATCATCCGCTGACGCAGTTCGGGAGAAGCAAGACGCTCCAACAGCTTATCGGTACCGCCGTCATGAACCCACGGGGGAAGGATAACTCCCAACATGGTACTGCCCGCAACATACGGATATTGATCAAAGGAAATCCTTACCCCTTCCGCTTGCGCCGCTTCCAATAATTCCAGCATGGGTTCTACTTTATCCCAGTTTTTGCGTCCGCAAACTTTCATATGGGAAATATGCAAATGCACGCCTGAAGCTCTGGCTATATCGAGAATTTCTTTTGTTGATGCTAAAATGTCATCGGCTTCACTGCGTTGATGCACTACAAAAAGGCCTCCAAACTCTGCCGACACCTTGCAAAGTTCGATCAGTTCCTTCGTCTCTGCGTAGGCGCAAGGCATATAAATGAGGCCTGTCGAAATACCGAACGCGCCGGCTTCCATTTCCCGCCGCAAAATGTCTTTCATCTTTTGAATTTCACTGTCTGTAGCAACTCGCCCGTCCAACCCCATCGCTTCCATGCGAATGTTCCCGTGCGGCGCCAAATACGCCATATTCGCCGCCGGATGCGCCTCTGCGATGAGTTTTAAATATCCTGCGGTATTGTGGTAATGCCAATTAATGGCCTCGCTGTCGCCTTCCAGTCCTGCCAGGTTTTTTCTCCAAGGACTGATATACGCTTCTGGCAGCGGCGCCAACGAAATGCCATCTTGCCCCAGCAATTCCGTCGTTACGCCTTGCCGAATCTTAGGGGACACCTTGGGGTCCGTAAGTACCGATAAATCAGAGTGGCTGTGCGTATCAATGAAACCGGGAGCCACCACTAGCCCTGCTGCGTCCACGAGCTGCGCATCCGCCGACAAACCTTCTCCGATAGTTGCAATAACGCCGTCCTCGATCAGTAGATCTCCACAAAACGGCTTGCCGCCGCTGCCATCAATAATCAATCCGTTCCGAATCAGCGTTTTCATCGTCCTTACCACCCTTCTTTTTCCAAGGCTGCTTGCAGAATGCCATAATATCCACACACTGCCTGCTGCAATTGTTCCACTTCAATATGCTCATCAATGGTGTGGGCCAAGTTTTCTCTTGAAGGACCAAAGCCAATGGTGGGAATGCCTGCTTCGCCTGCATAATGGCTTCCGTTCGTGCAAAAAGAATATTGGGTAAGTGCTGGGTTTAAACCGGCTTGCTTCAGTCCTTGCAACGCCGTCTGCACCCAGGCATGATTCTCCTCCAACAACCACCCCGGGAAGAAGCGCTCCCCTTCAATGGTAGATCCGGTATAACAACCTTCTTTGCCCTTAGCGTAACTTACTTTAGCGCTTAAGCCATCTTGCTGCGCATTCCACGCCGTTACCAATTCCTGCAACGGCTGTAGCACCGACTCCGGCGTTTCTCCAACTAAAAGCCTCCGGTCATAGGTTGCGCGGCAATACTCCGGCACAACCGAAGCTCCCGGATAGGGAGCTGATTTAATATCCGTAAGCTCTAAGATGCCCTTGCCCAATACTGGGTGCGCCGTCATCGGTAGTTCACGAATACGCTCGATCAACTGCGCCATGGCATATACGGCGTTTCGGCCGGCTTCCGGATTGGCGGAATGGGCTGGACGGCCAAAGGTTTCCAACACGATTTCCGCACGTCCCCGCTGTCCTTTTTTTAAATTCAGTTCCGAACATTCACCAATGATTACACAGTCCGGCTTTAATTGTTGACTAACGCTGCGCGCCGCTACGCCTTCAAAGCATTCTTCATGCACCACGCAAGCTACATAAACGCTACCTGAAAAATCCCGCTTTTTATCAGCGCCGAAAAAGCCTACTGCTGCAAGCATAGCTGCAACAGCGCCTTTCATATCTGATGTGCCCCGCCCGTAAATTCTGCCGTTTTCTAGAATACCGCCAAAAGGATCTTTGCTCCAAACGCTGGCGTCTTCTACCGGGACCGTATCAATATGTCCATCCAAGACCAGGCGCTTTCCGGGCCGAATTCCCTTTATGCCGCCCGTGACATTCCCATACTCATCGACTCGTATATCATCAAAGCCTAATTTTCCCATGATGCTGCGAATAGCCTGAGCCACATCGCCTTCTTGACCCGAATAGCTTGGAATGCGTACAAGCTCCTGGCATAAGTGAACAATTTCTTCTTTTCGCTGTTCTGTCAACATGCTTCAAACTTCCTTTCCATCCCCAGTTATCGACCGCTGGAATAGCTGCCATCCCAGACAACATCGCGGTAACGCTGGGGATCCGTATCCCCTTCCGTACTAAACAACAAGATTTGAGATTGCGAAGTAAGGCCCAGCATTTCCTTAGCTTCTCGCCATTCGCTGCGCTCCAGCAACAACGATAACAGCCCTAGCGGCACCGCTCCGGATTCTCCGGAAATCACCTGTGCATCGCCGCGAAGCGGATTGCCAAGCACGCGCATACCGCGCGCCGCTACTTCATCGGAGCAGGAAAAAAAGAATTCCCCGTAATCACGCAGCAATTCCCACCCCATATAATTTGCTTCGCCGCAGGCCAGCCCCGCCATAATGGTCGTCAAATCGCCTCCAACCGCATGAGGACTGCCGTCATTCGCTACGGCAGAACGATACAAGCAGTCAGCTGGGCGTGCTTCCACCACGGCCAAACAAGGGCGCTCCTCTCCATAGCGCGCCGCCAGTACGCCTTGCAGCATGCCCGCCAGAGAACCGACACCGGCTTGAATCATCACATGACTAGGCGCCGTCAAAGCATGGTCTTGTTTTAACTGTTCCAACGCCTCATCCGCCATGGTCGCATATCCTTGCATAATCCAAAGCGGAATTTCTTCATAGCCTTCCCACGCCGTATCTTGAACAATAACCCAGCCTTCTTCTGCCGCTCGACGGGCTGTATAACGAACCGTATCGTCATAATTCCAGTCCATAATTTCCGCCTCAGCACCTTCTTGCCGAATCGCTTCTAAACGATATTCCGTCGATCCTTTCGGCATATAGACCACTGCTTTTTGCTGCAGCATCTTCGCCGTCCAAGCTACGCCTCGTCCGTGATTGCCATCGGTCGTCGTCGCAAAGGTAATATCTCCCAAGCGGGCTTTTACCTCAGCCCCCGTTAATCTCGAAAACGGAAGCTCGCTAATATCCATCCCCAAGCGCTCTGCTAAATATTTTCCCATAGCATAGGACCCGCCAAGACCTTTAAACGCATTAAGACCAAATCGGAAGGACTCGTCTTTTACATAAATCCCCCCGACTCCCAAAAGTTCCGCCAAACGAGGCAACGAACGCAAAGGGGTAGGCTGGTACTGCGGAAAGCTGCTGTGGAAAGCTCGAACTTTTGCAGTCTCCTCTAAAGAAAATTTTTCCGGAGAGCTCGCTGGATGTTGGTAAAATTTACTAGAACGATTATCTTGCCAACAAATATGCATGTTCAATCCCCTTTCTTTCAAGCTGCAAATTAAATTAGCAATTCTTATGCCAACCTTCTTTTCCTTATACCGTCAATTTGCCATAAAAAATCATAAAAACGGGTACATAAGACTCTGTTTTTCGTCTTACGCACCCGTTTTCTGAGTTCATTGGCAAGTTTTCACTATACATCTCTCTTCTTTTTTATCAAAATGATAATTTTTATCATTTTGATAAAAATTGAATCTTCACTTTCCGCACGCATTTCTTTCGTTGCATTCGCTTTTTTCTCATTTTGATAAAAAGGTGTCGCTGTTTTTTTCCAATTTTCGATATAACGTAGCCAAACCAATTCCCAACTGCTGCGCCGCCATTTTTTTCCCCTCTGTAGAGTGACCATAGCGCTTTAAAGCCTGCTGAATCAACTGCTTTTCCATGATTTCCAACGTAGGAAATTCGTCTGCAGCACTTGCTACATTTTTTTTGCGCAAAGTCCCCGGCACCAGATCCGCCGTAATCCTTCCGCCGTCTTCAGCCATATTAATCATATACTCCAACGTGTTTTCCAACTCGCGAACATTCCCTGGCCAATGATACGCGCGAAACAGCTCCCAAACCGCCTCTTCCATAGGCAACAAGGTCTTGTCAAAAAGAGACGCATAGCGCCTTACCAACGCCTCCGCCAACTCTCGGATATCCTCAAGACGCTCTCGAAGCGGAGGAATCCGCAAAGGAATCACGTTTAAACGATAATACAAGTCTTCTCTAAATTGATTCTCGCGAATTAGTTCCTCTAAATCTTTATTCGTAGCCGCTACAATTCTTACATCTACCGCCACTTGCTGGTTAGAGCCAACTCTGCACAAGGTCCGCTCCTGCAGCACCCGCAGCAATTTCACTTGTAAATACAGCGGCATATCGCCGATTTCATCTAAAAACAAGGTGCCTTTATGCGCCAATTCAAACTTGCCAATGCGCCCTTTAGGGTCCGCCCCCGTAAAGGCGCCTTTAACATAGCCAAACAATTCGCTTTCCAACAAGGGCTCCGGTATTGCACCGCAATTCAGAGCCACAAAGGGCATCTCCGCACGCCGGCTGGCGGCATGTACGGCGCGCGCCACCAGCTCCTTGCCTGTGCCGCTTTCTCCCGTAATCAACACCGTGGAAGAAAAAGCGGCCACGCGACGAATGCTCTCTCTCAGCTGCATCATCGCTTGGGAGCCGCCTAAGATATTTTCCACCGTAACTTGTTCGCTAAATTGGCTGTAATGATACACGTCGTCGCGAACCGTTCGCCAATCGCGAATAACCAAAATTCGATCGTATTCCGCTACAGATGGAGTTACAGGCAAAATCTCGCTCATGACCCGCAGCGTGCGGCCTCCGGCAGTCAGCCTCGCTTCTTCCCAACCATGGAGACTATCGCCAGTCAGGTGCAACGCCACTTCGCAGCCCTGCCATTCTTCTCCTAGCCCCAATTGTTTTTGCGCATGCGCATTTAAATGCACCAAGCGATTCTCTTTATCTAAAATGAGTACGCCGCTGCCCATGCGATCTAACACTTGATTCAACAATTCCATTAACTGTCGCTGCCGTTCCGCCTCTCGCTGTTCCGCCGCTTTGCTGCCAATAAATCCTGCCATTTGCTCTAAAAAAGACTTATACATAGATAATTTATTCCAAACATGCTCTCGTTGCATCTCCGTAAAACAGATCAAACCGATAATTCCTATCGTTTTATCCTCTAACCGTATAGGCGTACAAATTTCAAGTTTTTCATCACAACGGTGACAATGGGGACAGCCTTGACACAACGGATGCTCGCCCGGATTTTCGACAATTTGCGTCACTCCGCTCGATATGGCCGCTTGGTACACAAGGCCTTCCGCCGCCATATCGAGCCCGACGCGTTCCCGATAAATCCCAGTGCCTGCAATGCGACGAAAGGATTGGTCCATAATTTCCACATCCACGCCAATCACACCAGCCATAACCTCTGCGTAAGCCATCACGTCTTCTTGAATACGTTGCAAAATCAGTTCCATCTCCAGGCTCCCTTCCCGCCACGATCTACCTTCTGCTACTTTTCGGCATCCGTGATTCTTCCCCCTGCCGCCCTGCAAAAGAAAAGCAAGCCTGTATCATTCTCACGACACAGGCTTGCTTTATGAATTACAGCAGCTTCAATCCTTATTTGTTTACCACATTGACAGCTTTACCATCAATAAACGCTTTGATGTTCGCCGCAATCAGATCTACCAAACGCTGGCGGGATTCGTAGCGACGCCAGCCGATATGCGGCGTCATAATCACATTATCCATCGCAAAGAGAGGATTGTCGAGCGCCGGCGGTTCCGGGTCCTGCACGTCTAAGGCAGCGCCCGCAAGACGTCCTTGCTGCAACGCTTCGACCAAATCGTCTTCTTTGATCAGCGCGCCGCGCGAAGTATTGACGATATACGCAGTGGGCTTCATCAGGGCAATACGTTCTTTATTGATGATCTGCCGTGTACTGTCCATCAGCGGGCAATGGAGCGTAATAAAATCGCTTTGCCGCAATACGTCTTCCAGCGAGGCGTTCTTCACATTGCCTTCAGTCCACTCTTTCGGGAAGGGATCATATACCAGCACGTTCATGCCCAAAGCAACGCCGATTTTGATCGATTCGCGGCCAATCGCACCCGCACCGATAACCCCAAGCGTTTTGCCGGCCACTTCAAAGTGCGGCACTTGCAAGAACTTCGTAAAGTTGGAAAAGTCCTTGCGATCCAGCATGCTTTGCTGCTGTGGCAGCGAAGCGCTGAGATTGAGCACAAAGGTCATCGCCAGCTGCGCTACCGCCACCGTGCTGTAGCTGGGAATATTGCAAACGGAAATGCCTTTTTCGCGCGCGGCCACGATATCAATGTTATTATAGCCGGTACCGGCTTCACAAATCAGCTTAACCGAATCCGGGAACCGGGAAATTACATCTTTTCCCACCGGCATTTCCTTAGTAATGACCACAGTCTGTCCCTGTACCCGTTCTAAAATTTGGTCATTGCTTGTGTCGTCATAATTGGTCAGCTCCGTTAACGCCTGTACCGATGAAAAATCAAGCTTTTGGTCAAAATCCAATTTAGTTGCATTCAAAAATACCGTTTTCATAATAACCCTCCTCGTAAAATAAGCGTTTTTCGCTTTTTCCCTCGTTAGGATACTTCCTAATCTGTCATTCCATCTGTATTGTAAGACAATTTTTTATATAATGGAAATGAATATTTCTTATGCAACAAATAACCAAAAGGAATACTAGGCTTTGCGACATACTACGCACTGACCATCCGCCCCGCAGTAGGCAACACAATTCTTGCTTTGATGCTTCCCTTCATATAAGGCTTGATCCGCTCGTTTGATACTTTCCTCCATGCCTAAGTTCACATCTAGCGCGGCTACGCCCAGCGTAACCGTTATCTCCAGCTGTGCCCCTTGATAGACAACCGGCTCTTGCGAGATGGTTTCGCGGATGCGCTCGGCAACATGCAACGCTTCCGACAAAGAAAGTTCCGGCAAAAGAATTAAGAACTCTTCGCCGCCCCAACGGGCAACAATGTCTTCTTCACGCACAGCCGTCTCCATCCGATGCGACACCAGTTGCAGCACTACATCGCCGGCTTCATGACCGTACGTATCGTTAATGATTTTAAAGGAATCAATATCTGCCAAAAGCAAGCTCCCCGACTCGCCGCGGCGCCGCATTCTAGCTAATTCTTCACGCAGGCGTTTCGTAGCGCTGCGACGGTTTTCCAGGCCTGTAAGATAATCGGTGCGGACCGTTTTTTCCATTTTATCCAGCAGCGTCTGCAAAATCATGTTTTTTTCCTCTAGTTCCGCCGCATACCGCTCCAATTGCTTTTTGGCCTGCCTCAACTCCAGGTGAACTTTCACGCGCGCTCGAAACTCATCCGCTTGAAACGGTTTCGTAATATAATCCTGCCCTCCAGCCGCAAACCCTTCAACAATACTCTGAGAATCAGCCAACGCTGTAAGAAACAGTACAGGGATTTCCAGCGTCGTTTCGTCTTCCTTGAGAATTTTACAAACCGAAATGCCATCCATCTCCGGCATCAATATATCCAGCAAGATTAAGTCTACGGTGTCTTTTTTCAACATGTCCAAGGCTTCCGCGCCGCTCGCAGCCAACAACACTTGATACTCTTCTCCGAGGCGTTTGCGAATAATTTTAAGTTCTACCTGACTGTCGTCAACTATGAGTATTTTAGGCCTCTCTTCCATCTTGCACCTCCCTCGCCGACTGTAAGCGTAACTCTTGAAGGGTCTCCAGCAATTCTTTGCGGTCCAGCTTCACTAAGTAACGGTCAAACCCTGCCTGCAGCGCCTGAGTGCGATGTTCCGCACCAGCCAAAGAAGTCAACGCGATAGCCGGTATGTCTTTGAGTGTTTCCTGCCTCCGCAATAAAGCAATCAATTCCAGACCGTCCATCTCCGGCATTTCCATGTCGCTAATAAGCATGTCAAAAGGCTCTTCTTGCAAGTACGTCCATGCTCTTTTCCCGTTTTCGGCAATCTTCACTACATAACCGGCGCTCGCTAAGCAATTTTGAACCAATCGAGCAAATACCGGAGAGTCTTCCGCCAACAAGATTCGTGCTTTCTGGTCCTGCGGTTTATAAAAAACCGCCTCCGGCAACCCTATTCTTTTATTGTATTCCGGCGCCGCATACATAACAAGACTGTGCAAATCCAATACCGTCACAATGCGTCCGTCGACTTGCGCAGACCCGATTATGCCGTTTCCTTGTACGCCGTGTTCATCCAACACCAACGGCAGGCGAATCGCGTCATGAATAAAGCTTGCTAAGAAACCGACTTTAGCATGAAGCTTCTTCGTAACAATTACATAAAGCTTATCCTGCACAATCTCTCTATTTGCAAAAGGCAAATATTCTTCAGGTTGGAAAACACGCAGGGTTTCTCCTTGCAGAAGGGCATACTGCTTTCCTCCTACTTCTTGTAATTGTTCGCGTGAAATCTCTTCAATCCTCGCCACAAAAGACAAATCCGCCGCCAGCCACTCGGGGCCGGAGCACTGAAAGAGGAGCAAATACGTTTCTTCTTGCTCAGCAAGCTCTGGAGCAAACGTTTCCGCTGTTACCAGCTTCTTTTCTCCCAAAGCAAGTCCCGCTTCTAAACAAAGCCCCTCCGCATCTAAAATCATCGCGACATTGCCATCACCAAGTACAGTCAGGCCGGAATAGATCTTTCTGCTTTTCATCACCTCCGGCACCGACTTGACTAGCACTTCTTCCGTATCGTAGACGGAATCTACCGCCAAAGCGTAGACCTGCGTTCCCGCTTTAACCACTAAAATCCGCACATATTCATCGGCTGAAAGAGTCTCGCCGGCATTGTCCTCTCCTAATAATTCTCTAAGGTATAAAAGAGGCATACATTGTCCCCTCAGGCGCAGCACTGGTTTTCCGTTCACTTTTTCCAAACGTTTATCTCGCCCGCTGTCAGGCAAAATCAGGACTAATTCCCGCACATTCGCTTGGGGAATGGCAAAAGTTTGCCCTTGGGACAACACGATAAAGGCGGATATAATAGCCAGAGTCAACGGCAGCACAAGCCGAAACGTCGTCCCTTGCCCTTCGCAGGATTCAATTTCGATTTTTCCGCCGATCTTTTCAATATTCGCTTTTACTACATCCAAGCCTACGCCGCGCCCTGATAAGTCAGTTACCGTTTGCGCCGTAGAAAAAGCAGGATGCAAAACAAAGCGCAGCAATTGTCCAGGGCTTAGCAGCTCCAGTTCTTTTTCTGTCGCAAACCCCTTTTGCACGGCAGTTTCTTTGATGCGCTTCAGCGAAATGCCCCTGCCGTCGTCACTGACCTCAATCACAACGCGTTCGCTCTCGTGATACGCTCGAATCGCCAAGGACGCTTGGCTGGATTTTTTCAGTTTCTGCCGCATACTTGGCGCTTCAATACCGTGATCTAGGGCGTTTCGTATCAAGTGATTCATTGGATCCATTAACGCTTCAATCATGGAACGATCCAATTCTACTTCCAGCCCCGCAAGATGCAAAGATACTTCTTTGCCCAGTTTGCGAGACAAATCGCGGACAATACGCGGAAATTTATTCAAAATCCCGCTCATAGGCTGCATGCGCGTCTGCAATACCTTTTTCTGCAATTGCGTCGTCAACTCGTCAATCCCATTGGAAACCGCTTCTAATTGCGGCGATGTCTGCCTTTGCTGCGAAAGCCTGAGCAGTTGATTGCGGCGCAAAACCATTTCGCCTGTCAACGCAAGTAAATCGTTTAAAATCCTCTTATTCACACGCACATACTCATCCGAGTTGCTCAAAAGAGACGGGACCTCGCCTAGTATGCCGGCTTCCGCCTTTTCTTCCGCAAATTTTGCCGCATGGAAAGGCGCTAAAGAAGGCTCAGCCTCCAGTTGTCCATGAAGCTTTTTCAGCGCTTCCTCCATATCCGGGGGCAAAACAATATCAGGCGGCTCTTGAAGAAGCTTGTGAAGCGCATCCAATACACTCAAAAGCGCATCCATCATCGGAGACGTCACAATGGCCTGCCGCTCTCTGAGGGCTCCCAAAAAAGACTCCAAGCTATGCGCCACTCGCACCAACGCTTCCATTGAAAAGAAGCCGGCCGTTCCTTTTATACTATGCGCCCCTCGCAAAATAACTCGTACAGCTTCTTCATCGGCGGCATGCTTTTCCAGCCTTAATAAGGCTTCTTCCATCGCTGCCAAATGAGCTTTTGCCTCCAGCACGAATTCTCGTCTCAATTCCTCATCGGTTTCCATCGTCATTCACCTGCTATCCGGCCTCTACAACGGCAAAAAATTAGATCTTAAATCTAGCTACCAATTCCTTCAGCTTGTCTGACATGCCTTCCGTTTCATAGGCGCAGCCGCTAACCGTGCTCGCCTTGGCGGCTGTATCAACAATGGCTTTTTCCGACTCCTGCAAGCTGCAAGAAATAGCTTGGGTTCCTTTCGCGATCTCATGGGTCGCTTCCGCCATATTCCGCATCATATGAGCCATTTCTCCCGTACTCTGGGCCACCGCTTCGGCTTGCTGCGCTATCTGCTCATTGGTTTGCGACAGGTTTTTGACTTCTTGCGCGGCCAATACTGCATTTTCTGTAACATGCGAACTTTTGGCCACAATCAGGGCCATTTCTTGGCGCAGAGTTGTTTCCGGCCGCTCTTCTTCCGTCAACTCTCGCACATCCTCATCGTTGACAGAGGCTGCAATGGACCGGGTAATTTTTCTCGTTTCCCCAATAACGTCATTTATGTTTTCCACCGCTTTCACCGCGCTGGCCATATCGTCCTGCATGCTTTCTATTTGCGCCGCAATGCGCCCTGCTTCTTCGGAGGTTCTTCTCGATAGTTCCTTTACCTCTCTAGCAACTACGGCAAAGCCCTTACCGGCTTCTCCGGCTCCTGCCGCTTCAATGGTCGCGTTCAAAGCCAACATGTTCGTCTGTTCTGCAATCGTTCGAATGATGCCGACAATACTATTGATTTGTTTAGAAGAGCCGTTTAACGCGTTCATAATAGCAGTTGTTTCCTGAGAACGCGCCTGCGCCTGCCCTGCAATCTGCAAAGAATGGCGGCAAGAAACAGAGACTTTTTGCAGCAATAGGCTCATTCTTTGAATGCTTTGAGACATTTCTTCCATCCAGCCGCTAACCTGGGTCACTTGTTTGGCTACTTCCAGTGAAACGCCGACGCCCTCCGTAGCCGCTCGAAATACTTGGTGCGCTTTTTCATCGACCTTGGCGACATGGTTCTCCACCTGCACTACGGAGCTGGCATTTTCTTCCGAGCCGGCGGTAATCTCTTCCACTGCCGCGCTGACTTCGCCCATAGTCGCGCTTAACTCTTGGGTATTCGCCGCTACATGTGACGCCGTGTCAACAAGAATATTCGCCTGCGTATGCAGCTCCTCCGTCGCCTTATGAACATCTTTCAACATGCCTTGTAAATCATCCGCCATCTGATTGAAGCCCGCCGCTAATTCCGCCACTTCGTCTTCATCGCCGCCTTCTGCTGCCGCGCGAACGCGCAAGTCGCCCTGCGCCAAATTCCCTACCTTGGCATTGAGCGCTTGCAGCGGTTCAACGATTCGTCCTGCCAGGCGATACGTCACAAACACTACCAAGAAAATAGCGCCTATGGTCAAGGCCGCAAAGAAAAGCAAAAGCTGCTGCAAGGGCTGATAGACTAAACTTTTTTCCATTTGAAAACACAACACCCACGGTGTTCCTAAAATCGCTCGATATGCCAGTATTCGCTCTACACCTTGCTCTTTATAAACAACCTGGCCATTTTCCTGTTGCAACGCAAGTTGCAACGCCGCCGCCAGCTCCGGGTTTGCCTCTGCATTCAGCGCATTCTTGGAAATCATTTCTTCCGACGGATGCACTCCGATAATGCCTTGGCGGTTTATTAAAAAAGCCTGCCCCTCTCCTTCATAGTGAAGGTCTTTAATAAACTCCGACAAGGCCGTCAGGAAAATATCCGCTCCCAAGACACCCTTAACTTGACCGGCTTCGGTAAACACAGGCATTGAGATCGTGGCTGTCAACTTACGAGAGCCTTCATCTATGTAAAAGTCGCTAAATACCACCTTATTCGCCTTAGACGCCGCTTGATACCAAACCCGTTGGCGTGAATCAAAGCCAGCCGGAGGCGCCCACCCTTTGGCGCTGACCATTTTCCCTGCGGTATCCGCAAAATACATATCTACAAAGTCTTTATCCATCCCTTGATATACGCCAAGCCACGCGGGAGAAACGGCCGCGTTGCCCGATAATTTTCGAACCATGTTTCCTGTTAGCTCTACGACGGCTTTTTTCGCATTCAGCCAGCCTTCTATGCGATGCTCTTGAGCCTCAACAGAGGCTCCCAAGCGTTGCTCGAGCTGCCTTGAAAGCTGCTCTTTAACAAAAAAGTATCCGCCTGCCGAAACAAGCAGCAGTATCAAGGCAAACAAACCTGAAAAGGACAGAACCATTTTTTTCCGTACACTCATTACTGAACCCTCCATATTTCGTCCTGCTATTTAAAAATACATTCGTGTTTATCCGCTCAATTCCTTGTTTTCTAGCGGATTGAAAGCAAGGAACCACTTTCTTCCTGCTTCAGCAGCAACTAATTACGCTTTTAAAATCATCACTTTAAGGAACGCTTCGCCAGCATTTACAATGCTTCAAGGTCTCTCTTGCAGTTGCGCCCAAGTCGTGTTATGCTAACTTTATTAATTTCGTCAACCGTATCGCCTTAATCCTCTTTTAGTGTAAAAATTATACAGCCAAGTTATAAGGAGGCTATTATTTTGTCAGTGCCATGGGAATTATTTACCGAAAACACCGCAGAAGCGCATGATCTTTTTGAACGGCTCCCCGAAGTGGCGGCCGCCGATCCCCTTGTTATGGATGAAATCATGCGCGGCTTAACGCATGAAGAAGCGCATATCCGCACGCTGGCCGCAGAGCTCGTTGATCGCGTTACCCAAGAGCGCCCTCTTTTTCTCTCTCCTTATAAGCGCCTTTTAGTATATGAGCTTTCTAAAATCACCCAACCGACGGTGAGAGCCAAAATTGCTCTATTTTACGGCCGTGTTTTCTGGGATGAGTGGGACCTACAGCAGGTAGTGCAGCTCTTAGCAAAATGGGTTCGTCAAGAAGAAGACGTTTTAATCGTTGTTCACTCTCTGCTTTCTTTGCATCTTCTGGCTCAGCAAAAAGAGTGGATTGTACCCACGCTGCAAGAAGAAGTCTCCGCTGCCGCCACGCACAATCTTGAAGAAGTTCGCGGCTTCGCCGCGCAGCTTCAAGAGGCTTGGACTTTTAAAAGCGAAGCCTAGGAAAGACAGAATGTTAACAGGAGTACAGGGAGTAATCAGAGGGTACGAATGAGGGCTGCGACGGCGGCTATTATATTTGAGACTTTTATTGAAACAAGACAATCCACAGAAGAAAAAAACACCTACGAAACAATCAAACCCCGAACTGCTTTAATCAGCTGTTCGGGGTTTTCCATCTTATACGCTGTTTTTCATTTTCCTCCGATTTCTACGCCCATATCTCTCTCATAAATACGAGCAATAGCACAATGGTCTTCGTCTACCTTGCCAGCCGCTTCCATTTGGTTCATGTAATCAAGAACCTTCGCCGACAGCGGAATTCCAACCCCTAACTGCTCTGCTAAATGCACTGCATTTTTTAAGTCTTTCTGATGTACTGCAATCCGGGCGCTGGCGGAAAAATCTCGGCTGATAATTTTTGGCGCTTTGACATTCATCACCGGACTGCCGGCAAAGCCGTTCTTAATCGCCTCGTATAACACGGTTGGATTCAAACCAGCCTTAACGGCAAAAGCAAAGCCTTCCGCCAAGGCCGCGATATTACAGCCCACAATCATATTGTTAGCCAGTTTAGCCACACAGCCACAGCCGGTATCGCCCATATACGTAGCCGAAGCCCCTACCTGCAGGAGCAGCGGTTTCACCTCTTCAAATACCGCTTGTTCGCCGCCGCACATCAATACCAATGTGCCCGCAATAGCGCCAGACTCGCCGCCGCTTACAGGGCTGTCCAAAAGGCTGACTCCTTTCGCTTGCGCCTGGGGATAAAGATCCCGAACCACATCTGGAGAAGTGGAACTGAAATCAACAATGATCACTCCAGGCTTCGCTGCCGCCAAAATAGCTTGGATGGTCTGACGCACTAAGGCATTCGTAGGTAGACAAAGAAAAATCAAATCGCATTGTGCAAAAATAATCTTCTCGCTTTCCACGGCCTTGCCGCCTTGCGCCGCAAAGCGCATGCGCTTTTCCTGGGAAATATCAAAGCCTAAAATTTCCTGGCCGCTCTTTTTTACCAAATTAACAGCCATAGGCAAACCCATAATCCCCATGCCCACAATACCAATTTTCTTCATATCTTTCCCTCCCCTAGAAGACGGCTTGCAGCCACCTTCTTTTTACTTACAGGCGAAATTGCTGCAGTTGATTTTGCAAATCAACCGCCAGCTTGGATAATTGCGCACTGGCAGCGGCAATCTCCTGCATCGAGGCCGTCTGTTCCTCTGTTGCCGCCGAGACTGTCTGCGCATGCGCTGCTGTATCATTAAGCACTTGCGCAATAGCTCCGGCTTCGCGATCAATTTCATTGCTGGTTCCGGCGACTCGTTCAATCGTTTTCTCCACTTGCAAACTGCGAGTCCGAACTTCTTCCACAGCCTGCTGAATATCATTGAACCGTCGACCGGCGTTACCGACATTTTCCACACCGGAATTAACATCCGCTACCGCTTGCTGTACGGCTTCAACAGCGCCGCCGATATCGCCTCTCGTTTCTCCCAGCAAGGCGACAATTTGCTCCGTAGCATGCTGCGACTGCTCCGCCAGTTTTCGCACCTCGTCCGCCACAACCGCAAACCCTCGGCCGTGTTCGCCCGCCCGCGCCGCTTCAATAGCGGCATTGAGCGCCAACAAATTCGTCTGGTTGGCAATGCCGGAAATCATACCTACAATATCGCTGATTTTCTGCGAACTATCCGCCAGCTTATTTACCGTTGCATTGACCTTTTCAGCACTGACGCCAATATTCGACATCTGGCGCACTACCGCTTCAATCACGGCTACCCCCGCATCCGTCCCGGTCGCCGCTTTATTAGCCAGCGCAGCCATGGCAGCGGCATTTCCATGTACATCACCAACCTGTTCCTCAAAGGAATCTAGAGCCGTTTTCGTACTTTGCGCCGCTTGTCGGCCACGTACCGTCTCATTAGCTACGCGCTCTACCGCATCAGCCACCTGAGTCGAAGCTCGCGAAGACTGGTCTGCGCCCTCAGACAGGTGCGCCGCAGAAGAGGCCACTTGATCCGCTGTGGCGGCGGCATTTTTCACCAAATCAGCCAAACGCTGCCTCATGTGTATTGCCGATTGCTGCAAGCGCCCAATTTCATCACGCCCCGTATAACCAACCGCTTGCAGACGTTCTACCGCGCCCTGGCTCAAATCGCCTTGCGCTACTAGTCCCATATAGTCCGCTACCGCTTGCAGCGGCGACACAAGATGTTTAGCCATCAAGCTACCCACGCCGCCGATAATAGCCATTCCAAGAAGGAACAGCGCCAACATTAACAGCTTCAGACGCAATAGTGGCGCATAGAGTTCTTCCGTATCAGCTACCACAAACACGCCCCAGCAGTCAGAGGTCGGCACATAGGCCACCAGTTTTTCCGCGCCTTCCACTTTTGCTACGCTCACGCCAGCCTTGCCCTGCCGCACCTCCTGCATAGCTTGCGCCCACACTGGCTCCGGCAATTCTTCCACTTTCTTTTTTAACACCCATTCCTGATTGGGGTGGCTTGTCAAAAGGCCGTTAGGAGAAACCAGCGCCGCATAACCAGTTTGTCCGATCTTAGCAGAGGCAATTCCATCAGTAAAGTTTTCTAACGCAATACCTCCCGCCATGGATCCTACTACCTTGCCATTCGCCGAAATAGGCGCGGCTCCTACTACAATGGCTTTGCCTGTAGCTACAGAAACAATCGGATCATCTAAAAATGCTTTTCCTTGGGGTATCTTTTTTACATAAGCCAACTTGGATGCATCTACTTGCTTACCTAAGCTTGTAGTAACATTCACGCCGGAAAGATCCGGGAAAAAGCTGACCGGGCTCCACTGTGTGTATTCGTTGTGCAGTTGCGCGGTAAACGCGAGTTGCGCCGGCACATCAGCCGCCAAAACCGTAAATTGGCGGGCGCCCTGTTTACCAAAGGAATCCATAATGGTTTTTTCTCGCTGCATATGCACATCAAAACCATTGGCCAGTTGCTGCGCCTGCAACAAAAATTTTTCTTCCGCATTCTCTCTAAGCAAGTTCGATGTTTGCCAATAGGCAATTCCCATGACAACCATAAGCACCAACGCCACCGCAGCCATCATAGTCACTAATAATTTAGCCCGGACCGAATTCATACATCTTCCTCCGAAACTGCATTTTTCTGTCTTTATCGATCAGCCTCGCACTAGTTTTAGCGCCGCTTTCAAAACATCTTCTTTCTGGGGTGCTACAAACTGCTCCAACGGCGGGCTAAAGGGAATAGGCACGTGCTTAAGCCCCAGTCTTGCCGGCGGTGCGTCCAGTTCATCCAAATGATGTTCGCAGACATAGGATACTAATTCGGCACCGACGCCCCCCACCTTAGGCGACTCATGCACCACAAGCAAGCGGTGCGTCTTCGCCACCGACGCGGCAATAGTTTCCCGGTCATACGGAAAAACAGTCCGCAAATCGATGACTTCGGCATCAATGCCTTGCGCCGCCAGCTCTTCCGCCGCCGCCAAGACTTTCGTCATCATAAAGGAATAGGAAATAATCGTAACATCCTTGCCTTTTCTGGCAATACGTGCTTTCCCGATAGGAGTGAAATATTCTTCCTCCGGCACTTCGCCACTCATAGAAAACAAGGCTTTATGCTCAAAATAGAGAACCGGGTCATTGCTGCGAATGGCGCTCTTTAAAAGACCCTTAGCATCAGCAGGATTAGAAGGAATGACGATCTTCAGACCCGGCACATGAAGAAACCAAGCTTCTACGCTCTGGCTGTGCTGCGCCGCAGCGGAGCGGATGATACCGTCTGGAGCGCGTAGAACCAACGGCACATCGGTCTGACCGCCGAACATGTAGCGCACTTTGGCAATCTGGTTAAAAACCTCGTCCATGGCCACGCCGAGAAAATCCGCAAAATGCATGTCAATCACAGGCCTACAGCCATTCAGCGCCGATCCTAACCCCGCGCCGACAATAGCGGTTTCCGAAATAGGCGTATCCCGTACACGCTCTAAGCCAAATTCTTGGGGCAAGCCTTTAAACTGACCAAAAATGCCTCCCTGCCTGGCAATGTCTTCGCCCATGACAAAAACCGTTTCGTCGTGGCGCATTTCTTCACGCATAGCCTCCAAGGTCGCTTCGGAAAAAGAAATTTTACGCATATTCATCCACCTCCTCCGCAAAGAGATCCTGCAAGGCTTCTTCCGGTTGGGGATAAGGACTTTCTTCGGCAAATTTCAGCGCTGCCGCCAGTTCCTCCGCCACTACCGTCTCCATCAGATCCATCTCCGCCTGACTCAACCAGCCTTCTTGTTTCACCTTGTCCCGGAAAAAGCGAATCGGACAAAGTTCCTTTTTGGCATTGACTTCGCTTTTCTCGCGATACAATTCCGGATCACCCACAAAATGGCCTTTGATGCGATACGTGCGCGCTTCAATCATCGTCGGTCCTTCGCCTGCCCGAGCGCGCGCCACCGCCTCCAGCGCCGCCTGACGGACGGCAAACACATCGTTGCCGTCGACCGTAACACCGGGAATGCCGTATCCTTGGGCCCGTACCGCCAGGTTTTCCACGCCGCAAGTAGTACGGTAAGGCGTAGTCGAGGCATAGCAGTTCATTTCCAGCACAAAAATGGCCGGCAGTTTCCAAGCAGACGCCATATTCACCGCTTCATGAAAGGTCCCTCTGTTGGAAGCACCGTCGCCAAAAAAGCACACCGCCACCTGACCGCTCTTGCGCAACTTGGCCGCCAGCGCCGCGCCCGTCGCTAGATTGAAGCCGCCGCCAACTACACCGTTAGCGCCCAACATGCCCAAAGAAAAGTCGGCAATATGCATGGAGCCGCCTTTCCCTTTGCAATAGCCTGTTTTTTTGCCAAAAAGCTCGGCCATCATTTTTTTGACATCCGCGCCTTTGGCGATGCAGTGCCCGTGCCCTCGGTGCGTGCTTGTAACCAAGTCCTCGCGGGTCAATACCGAACAAACACCGGTAGCAATGGCTTCTTCTCCTATGTAGAGATGAATGAAGCCAGGCAGCTGTCCACCCAAGAACAATTCTTCCGCTTTTTCCTCAAATTTCCTGATTTTTACCATGGTCCGGTACAGAAACGCCAGCAATTCTTTATCCATGACCTTCCCCTTTCCCGGCCTCGCCCAGGCCGCAGCACCATGAATGAAAACCACATGTTTGAGCGGTGCGCACCGTTTCCGCCGAAGGAAAGGCCACACCGGAAAAACCTAAAGAAAGCGCTGTTTCTTCAAGGGCCCGGCCATATTCGCCGCGAGGTCGGGCGCAGCCCAGATAAATCTGTCCTGTGGGCAGTTTTTCCCGGGCGTAATGAAACAGCTTCTGCACACCAGTCAAAGGAGGCGGGCTGCTCAACGCATAGTCCGTACCTGCCAGCGGCGTAAACACCACCAAAACCAGCTTTTCTAAAGCAGCTTCCGCGGCCATAGCAATCGCCGCTTCTTCTCCCCGCAAAACGCCGCCCTCTAAGCCCAGCACCACATGGGGCGAGACGGCAAGTCCGGCGTTCAATGCTACTTCTAAGCTGCGCCGATAGTCTGAAGGAGTCAGATTCAAACGATATACTTCTCGAATGGTTTCCGTCGCGCCAATTAGATCAAGGGCTACGGCGTCTACTCGGGCTTGCGCCAATTCCGCCGCCGTATCCGGTGCCAGAATTCCGGTATGAACAATGACCTTCAGACCTGCTTCTTTGAGAGTCTTCAGTGCCTCTCCATAACCTTTAAGAGGCACTTGCCCGTCCGGACCAGCGCCGCCGCTGACTAAAACGCCACCGCAGCCGCGTTCTTGTAATGAAGCTGCCAACGCCTCCGCCTGGCTAGGATCTTCAAAAGGCTCCATGGAGCGCAGCATTTTACCGCCGCAGTGGCGGCAAAGAAGCGCGCAACGCCGCCCTGTTATACTGAGCGACACAAAGCTGTGCGGTTGATTGCGCACGCCTTCGATATCGTAATGCTTGCCTCCGGGAATGTAAAAAGCGGTATTATTCATGCCAGATTTGCGCCTCCATGGAAGCCAAGTCCTCCGCTTGTGGCTGGAAAGGATAGTTGCGCAGCACCTGACCCGGTTTTTCGTTACCATAAGGACGATTACAGGCAGTAGTACAACCGTCGCTGCCCGGACAGCCGCCGGTCATAAACGGCACGCCCTGCGCCCAGCCTTCGCCAAGGAGTTCTTGCAGGTCAGCGCCAAAAGATACCACTTTTCCGCAAGAGCTGTACGTCAATTTATCCCAAGGCAGCCTATCGCGATTCGCCAAATACGCCGCCACTTGCATGCGCCGGTACTGTCCCAGGGGCGGCGGCTGCACAGCCTCCATGCCGCTGCCGTCTTCCGGACAGAAAGAAAACAAGTGAATCTGCGCCCCCGTTTGGCGGACCTGCCTCATGGTACGCACCATCTCTTCTTCCGTTTCTCCCAGTCCAACAATCAAGTGCACACTGACAAGACCGTCCGCAAAAACCTCGGTTGCATCCTGCAGCATGTCCCAGTAGCGTTGCCAGCGGTGCGGCCCGGCTACGCCGGCGCCGCGCCAACGTTCAAAGATCTCCAGCGTCGCCGCATCAACTGCTACGCCTACGCAATCCACTCCTGTGTCGTGCAGTTGCTGCAGATATTCTTTGCCTGCAGGCAGCGTAGTCGGCGTCAACAGCACGCTGCAAGGCAAATCAGATGCACTATGCAGTTCCTGCACCAGCCTCAGCGTATCCGCCGCCGCCCGAGGATGGGTAACCATGGAAACACAAATGCGCTGTAGCCCCTGCAAATGGCGATGTCGAAAATCAACTTCATCTCCTTGCAAACGCAGCTTCTCCAAAATGCGCTCTACTGAATATAGAGGCCAGCGAACACGGATAAAGGTGCGGCTTTCTTCTTCAATGCGTCGATTCCGCGCTAAACCGCAGTAACCGCAATTGGCCCGACAGCCGTCTTCATAATGCAAAAGCAAATTCAGACTCCCCGGCGCGCCGCCGCGATAAAAGCCTCCCCGTTTCAAGCCCAGCGCCATGGCCCCTGCCAAGCTGGTCTGAATCTGTTGCTTTCCCGCTTCCCATGCTGTCTCTTCCATCAGCGCACCTCTTTCATTTCTCGATATTCCGGAAATACCATCCAGCTCTGCCGCACTACTTGCGAAAAATCACAGTGACCTTCCTGCTCTCGCCGCCTCTTCCAAGAACCGCTAGCTTTTTGCAAAGGTTGCTGCCATTGACTGCGCAAGTACGCTTCATACCAAATCTCCCCTTTGCCGCCTGCTGCCTCTGCAGCCCAGCGCCCGCTAGCCGCCGCAGCATAAATGCCGGCGCCGGACAAAGGATGGGTGCAGCCGGCTGCGTCGCCGACCAAATATACGCCGCCAGCTGCCAAAACTTTCACCAGCCCCCCCACGGGTATGCTGCCGCCGCTTTTTGCCAGCGGTGCCGCATCGACCAGCACGCCTCGCCGTACACATTGAGCAACAAGACCGTTCAGCAGTTGCGGCAACTGCCATACTTCTTCCGACGCCACTGCCAACCCGACATTGGCCTCCCGCCCTTTCGGAAACAACCAGGCATAACCGCCCGGATACTTACGGGAGAAAAATACATCCAACACTTCCGACGGCGAGTCTAAAGACATCCGGTACTGCAAAGCGCCGCACCAAGGCACAGGCTCTTCATTCAACCATTGGCGCAGCCGGGAAAAAGGCCCGTCCGCTCCTATCAGATTCCTTGCTGAAATCCGCCTTGGCAGCTGCCCTTTACGACAAAACACCAGACCATTTTCATACCCTTCTACCCGGCAACCCCGCCAGACCGTGCCTCCAAGCTCCCGCACCTGCTCCTCCAGCCAAGCTTCCCAGGCTGCCCGATGCAGCATCAAGCCAGGCGCGCGGCTTACATGCTCTTCGCGGTTTTCAATCCACGTCCGCATGCCCTGGATTTCCTGGGCAACGAACCTCTCCGGCAGCGGCAGCATCTGCCGTACCGCCCGGCTAACAAATTCTGCGCACTGTGCTGTAGCATTCCTTCTTGTCTGCGCTTCCACCAGCAATACCGACGCCCCTTGACGCAACAAATGCCAAGCAGCACTCAAGCCGGCTACGCCAGCGCCGGCCACAACCACATCCCAAGAAAGGTCGCGCTTCATCCCACAGGCCTCCCTTCCCGGGCCTTCTCCACAGCCAATGCTACCGCCTTTGCAAAATCTCGCGGTTCTACGCCGGGAATTTCTACTTTATGCTCCCAGAAAAAATCGTCAATCAGCCGCCCCAGTTGCTGCACATCCGCAGGCCGATGCTTGAGATACGCTTCCAAATCACGGATAGCCTTGGCTGGGTAGGCGAAAAAATCCCCGCTAATCCAGACAAATTTGAGAAATCTCCGTTTTTCATCCAGCCTGGCCTGCACACGAATCAGCCCCCCTGGAGCCTTATAATTGCCTGTCGCATCCACCGTGTCCACCACGCCTTCCTCTGCACCAAAAATCCAGGACTCGGACCGAAAACGAGGCAGTTTTCCGTCCCAGGCCTGCTGCTCCTGACGCTGCAAAGCTCCCTGCACAAAGGAAAACCCCACGGTTTCCTCCAGCCCATGGAGCACGGCCGCTTTCAAAGCCGCCATATCCGGACGCCTCCCCAGCTCTTTCGTCACCGTAGTCATGCGTTCTTCTAAACTGGAAATCCCTTTATCACTCAATTTTTCCGCCGGCAATTTCAGCACCCGCGTCATTTCCCGCACATCTACATCCACCAGCAAGCTGCACTGAAAAACAAAAGCGTCTTTGTACTCGCTGCCGCCACTGCCGCAGATTTTACGCCCTCTTACTTCAATATCGTTTACCGGACGATAGGCGGCTTCAATGCCCAAACGGCCTAGCGCCGCCGCCATTCCTTGACATAGATAGCGGTACAAATCATCCACCCGTCGAGGCAGTCCTGGCGTATGCCGCGAGGCATACAGTTCCCACCCTAGTTCGCGCGGTCCCCAATACAGGCTGCCGCCTCCGGTGATGCGCCGATTAATCTCCACCCCTTGATGACGGCAATAATCCAGGTGCAGCTCCAGTTCCGCCTTCTGGTGCAACCCCAAAAGAGCGCAAGGCTTAAATTGGAGAAAGCGGAAGGTGCTGGGGCTTTGGCCGGAGCCTACTGCTTCCAGCAACACTTCATCTAAAGCCATGTGTTCCGCTGCCGTCAGAGGGCCGCTGTCCAAAAGGCGCATTTGCCGCACTCTATCATGGCTGCGCATGTTCTTCCCACTCCTCCGCCTGTTTTGCCGCCTGCAACGCTGACAAAAGCTGCTGCTGCTCTGCTTCATTCGTCCAAACCACTTCCAGCAGCCAATGTTGATACGGCTCGCTATTAATCAGCGCCGGTTGCTGCAACGCCGCTTCATTAACATGAGAAACTGTGCCGCTCAGAGGCGCTTCCAAGCGGCCGATCCATTTGCCGGCTTCCAAAGAACCCATGGTCTTACCTCTCTCCAGCAGCGTCCCCACCGCCGGCAGGGCCAAATACAATACATCACCGGTCAGCTCTAGAGCATATTCGGTTAGGCCGATGCGGGCCCTGCCGTTTTGCACTTGTATCCAATGGCGGTTACCGTCGTAAAGCAGTTCTTTCGGAAAAGTCCACGTCTCATTCATTTTCATTTCCTCCCGCTTTTTCAGCCGTCTACAGCCAGCCACAAAATTTCTGCTACATCCAAGATCTGTAAGGGCACCTTTTGGACACGCGCCGCTTTTTCTAGCATCTGCTCGCATTGCTGGCACGCCGACACCAAATAAGTCGCTCCGGTTTCTTTCGCTTCGTCGATGCGCGCCGCAGCAATGGCTTCCGCCATTTGCGGGGCTGCTGACTGTAAATTGCCACCACCGCCGCAACAGACAGCATTCGCGCCATATGACGCCATTTCCACCAGCTTCAACCCGGGAATGGCCGCTAAAAGCTGCCGCGGCGCTTCATATTTGCCGCTGTTGCGACCCAGATCGCAAGGATCGTGGTACGTAACCGTTTCTGCCAGCTCTTCTGGAACGAGCTTACCTTCCTGCACCAGCTCCAGCAGATACTCTGTGCTGTGAAGCACCCGAAATCCTAATTCCTGACCCAAGCGCTGCGGATATTCATGCGTCCAGGTATGATAACAAGACGGACAAGAGGTAAGCAGATTTTTTACGCCCAACGCGCGCACCGCCTCTACATTATGCCGAACAAACTCGTCCATTTCTTCTGCAGCGCCAGCTGCCAACAACGGAAAACCGCAGCACCATTCCTCGCCGCCCAAGGTTGTATACGAAACGCCGGCGCGCTCTAAAAGCTGCACCACCGCCACAGGAACCTGCCCGGCACGGGGAAAGAAGCTGGATACACAACCCACAAAATAAGCGACATCGCTGCCTTCTTGCGCTTCCAAACACTCCGGCACATCATCCAGCTCTTCCGCCCAATCCAAGCGCGCGGCATTATCAAATTGCGAGATATTCTTCTTTGCAAGCAGGTTTTTCACCAGCAAATCATAGGCCGGCGGCAATTCTCCCTGCTTTTTCAGCTCGCCGCGTACCTGCTTCCAAACCTGCTGTAAATCAATACGGGCAGCACACTGGGAGGTACAGGAACCGCAGAGGGTGCACTCGCTGATGCGCTTGGCCAGCAAAGCGCGTTCTTCGCCGCCTTGACTCAGCGCCGCCCGGCGCAGGAGCGTCATTTTACCTCGAGGCGTGGCTGACTCCCAACCTGTCTGGCGGTACGTGGGACACTCGCCGCGACAGTTGCCGCAGCGG
Source organism: uncultured Anaeromusa sp. (assembly GCF_963668665.1). NCBI lineage: Bacteria > Bacillati > Bacillota > Negativicutes > Selenomonadales > Sporomusaceae > Anaeromusa > uncultured Anaeromusa sp. The sequence goes on from NZ_OY764901.1 coordinate 700,331, forward strand.
CCGCAAATATCACATTCCGCTTCCCAACCTGTAGAAAAGCTTTTGTTCTCTGTCATCACCTGGAACCTCCCTTGGATGTCATCGCCGCCCCCAGCGCCAACGCGCTCATAGCCAAGGAAAAAAGCGGCGTCTTTAGCTGCAGCGGAGCTTGATAGAGTTTGCCCGGATTGCAGCATCCCTCAGGATCCAAAAACGCTTTACGGCGTCGCAGCTCGGTAAGCTCTTTTTCCTGATACAGACGCGAAAGATAGGATGTGTTCCACAAGCCCACGCCATAAGGAACGCCGCCATGGCTCCAGCCGGCATCCTGCACCTGTGCTACCACCCCCAGGCCGCAAAGCAGCGGCCATAAAGGCTGCGACTCAGCAGGGAAAGCGGTCATCACTAGCGCATGACTCCTTGACACTACATGACCATAGGTCATCATCTCGCGTCCGAAACGGTTGCCGCAGCGAGCCGCATCCTCTAAATATGCTGTCGCCTTTCGCATAGGCAGCCATAGTTCCGCGCCAAGCATGCCCGGAAAGCGCCGTTTCAAGAGCAAGGAGAAAAAGCGATGACTCCACTCCTCTGCGCCTTCTTCACTCCAGTTTTCACCGCTGTGCAAATAGGCTTCCTTTTCTGCCGCTTCCTGCAAGTGACGCACCTGCGACGCTGTACCCAACGCATCAACCGCCACGGTATAGTAGTTTCCCGCACGTTCACTGCCCAAACCTGCTAAAAAGCGCTGACGATTGCAGGCGGGATCGCTAAAATGCAAATTAAAGGGCAAGCTTTCTTCCTTAAGCAGAGTTTCGATGAAGCCCTGCATTTTCCAAGCTTCCGCAAAAGCAAACACACCGTGCCACGCCTCGTCCTCTAGGCGGCGCACCTTTAATGAAAGCTGGGTCACAACCCCCAGGGTTCCTTCGGATTCCGCCAACCAATGCACCGGAATCTCTCCCTCTTGCCGCAGCGTCCGCACCGAACCGCCCGGCAATACAACTTCAGCCGCCTCCACCAACTCTTTCAAAGGTCCTGCCTGTAAGCTTCCTAAGCCATATCCCTTCATAGCAAACCAACCGCCAACGGTAGCCCCGGGCGCACTGCTCGGGTACGAACAGGCTGCATAGCCCTGCCGCGCCAGTTCTCGCTCCAAACGACTCCAGGTCACGCCGGCGGCAACATCGACAACACCGGTAGCGGTGTCAACTTGCCCGACGCCCTGCAGACCATTAAGATCAAGAACTAAACCTCCCTTGACGCAGACAGCGTTAAAATACACGGTGGACGCACCTGCCCGGGGCGTCACCGCTAGCTTAGCCTCGCGAGCCATTCGGAAAACATCGCCCACCTCGTCTGCGCTTTGCGGGCGTACTATTCCAAAGGGCGCTGTCTGCGCCAGCGGCTTGACCAACATATCTGGCAGCCACCCCATGTCTCTCTCGTACAAACTGCATTCGGCCCGATCCGCCGTAAAGAAAGACCCAAAACGTTCTTTCAGGCGTTCTATTGCCTCGCCATGCATGCTGCTTCCTCCTCGTATCCTTGGTTTCTACTCTTCTTGTGCATGCTTAGCATGCTCTTCCGTAAAGAAAGCGTCCGCTTCCGGTCCATGGAGCAGTTCCTGCAACATGCCGTCCAAGTCCTCCGGCCGCAAAACGCAAATCCAGCCTTCACCGTAGCAATCGCTGTTAAGCAGGCCCGGATTCGTCACCAGTGTTGTATTGGCTTCCACCACTTCCACCGCTGCCGGACATTTCACCTTGCCTGCCCATTTTCCCGATTGGATGGAAGCCATAGTCGCCCCGGCCACCAAACTTTTGCCCACGCGGGGAGCGCGTATAAAAGTAATTTCTCCTGCCAATTTTTGCATGAAATCGCTCATGCCCACACGCACCACATCCCCTTCTACCTTCACCCAGGCATGGTCGCGCGTATAATATAAATCCTTAGGAATCACATAATCCGCCATATTCTTTCCTCCTCGTTTTCCACTTATTGTTTTAGGGCCAATCGGCTGCCCACAATGTCTTCAATTCCCGTCGGCAAGCTTCCGGTAGGATCCCTTGCCATGCTGCTAAGCTAGCAATTCCCTCTTGCCCTAATTGCGCCGCTAATTTTTGTTCTTGGGTTCTACTACAGCCAGGCAGTCCGCCAAACACCAGTTTTTCCGGTTTGCCCCGTCGCAGCTGCAGCCGCAGCGTCCCGCCCCAAGAGCAGCTGTAGTGACGTAAAAACAAACCTTCTTGGATTTTAATTTGCCGGAACGGATAGCGCCGCCCGGGAAGCTCCAAAAACTCTCTTGCCGCCAGCTCCTCGCCGCGCCGCCGCGCCGCTTCTCGCAGTTCCGGCGTCAGCACGCCTTCTTCCAGCGCACCCAAGGTGTCTTGAAACGCCTCCGCGAGCAACGCTTCTACTTCTTCCACCGCTGCGCAAACGCCCAGTTCCCGGAACGTCACTAGCCGCTCCTCCATCGCTTTGGCTACGCGTTTCTTGAAAACTGCATCAGGCATTTTAAGAGCCTCTACCATCATCTGACGGTCAAAATCGCAGAGCAAGTTGCCGATATAAACAGCGCTTTCCCCAATGTCACCGGCGCCGTTTCCAGATATTTTTCGTCCTTTTACAGCCAAATCCGCCGGCGCTACCAATTCTCCAGGCACGCCCAGTTTAGCCAAAACCTGCAAGGGTGCCTGGAGCACCTTACGAAAGCCTGCTTCGCGCCGCCGGGGTAGTTTCGGATTACGCCTATGCCAAATCACCTGAAAATAAGCTTGTCTCTCATCAAGAAGCACCAGACCGCCGCCGGCTTCACGCCGGATCAGCCCCAAACCCAAACGCCGGCAGGCGGCTTCGTCCACCTCTTGCTCCCAGTCGTCATGGAAGCCTAAACAAAGATGGGGGGAATCGGGGTGGCAGAGCACCACCGCCTCTTCCCCCCGCTCGGCCAAGACATGATAAAAGGACTGGCTTTCCCGCCATCCGACACGCCCCAACCTATACAGCTTCATTCGCAAAAAGCGTCCAGGCATTCTTCGACCAAGGTGGCCGAATACGCCGCCGACGGCGAACCGCCAAAGGCTACAGCCAAAGTGGCCGCTTCCATGATTTCATCCCGGTTGGCGCCCTCTTCAATGGCTTTGAAAACGTGATAAGCGATGCAATATTCGCAGCGAGTAAACACACCAATGGCCAAGGCCATCAACTCTTTATACTTAGCGGGAATTTCCCCCTCCACAAAACAGGCATTGGAAAGCTGCACAAAAGCGGCCGCTACTTCCGGAGCATCCTGCCCCAATTTACCCAGCCCTTTTTGGAAATCATTAAGCAATTTTTTAGGATCAGCCATGACACAATTCCTCCTCAAATTCTTTTTTTGTTACTTCATCAAAGGTTTCTTTAGCATGATAGGAGCTGCGCACCAAAGGACCCGCTACTACACTGGCAAATCCCAGCCGCGCTCCTTCCTGCCGATAGAATGCAAACTCTTCCGGTGGCGCATAGCGCACCATAGGCACATGATTCGAGCTGGGCCGCAGATATTGGCCAATGGTTACGATTTCGCAGCCGCTGCGATGCAAATCACTCAACACAGCCACCACTTCCTCGCGGCTTTCTCCCAACCCCAACATAATACCGGACTTGGTCCGGCTTACACCGGCTTGGGCCGAGCGGGACAGCACTTCTAACGAGCGCTCATACTGCGCTTCCGGACGTACTGCAGGATACAGGCGCGGCACGGTTTCAATATTATGGTTGAGCACATCCGGATTCGCCGCCAGCACCTGTGCCAACGCCGCCGGGTCTCCTCCCAAATCAGGAATCAGCACTTCCACGGACGCTTCTGGGCAATGACGCCGTAGCGCGGTAATCGCTGCCGCGAAATGTCCTGCGCCGCCATCCGGCAAATCATCCCGCGTTACGGAAGTCACCACCACATGTCGCAGGCCCAGCTTGGCCGCCGCCAGCGCCAGACGTTCCGGTTCGTTCGGATCCACGTTGGCTACCTGTCCGTCTGGGACGGCGCAAAAACGACAATGCCGCGTGCACACCGACCCAAGAATCATAAAAGTCGCCGTGCGGCTGCCGAAACATTCGCCGGCATTAGGACACTGCGCTCCTTCACAGACAGTATGCAGCGAGAGTCCGTCAAGCCACCCTTTCATCTGCTGCATGCGCTCTTGGTCAGGCGCCTTGATCTTTAGCCATTCCGGCCGCTGCTGTCTCATGAAAGACCTCCTCTTCATAGGTTGCGTCCAATACGTCTGCCAGATTTTGAAGCAGGCAGTCCTGCACCTCTTCTTCCACGACGCTATCCTGCCACTGCGCCAGCCAATCCACCGGCCGACCGCTTATACCGCAAGGTACAATCATCCGAAAATGATTCATATTGGGGCGTACATTCAACGCAATGCCGTGCATACTGACCCAACCCTTTACACCGATGCCGATGGCGGCAATTTTCCCTTTATCGGTCCAGACGCCAGTCAGCCCTGGTTCCCGCCGCGCCGGCACGCCGAAAACTCCGACGGTACGGATAAGCGCTTCCTCCAGGCTGCGTACATAGGCATGCAAGTCTTGGCCGTACTGCCTCAAATCCAAAATAGGATAGACTACAATTTGACCAGGACCATGATAGGTTACATCACCGCCGCGGTCCACTTCCCACACCCGAATGCCTTCGGTTGCCAATACTTCTTCCGACGCCAGAATGTGCCGGCGGCTGCCTGCTCTGCCAATCGTAAACACCGGCGGATGCCGCACTACCAGCAGCATATCGGAACGCTCGTTTCTGCGTCGTTCTTGCTGCATCCGTTCCTGCAGATCCCAGGCTGCGTGGTATTCCACACAGCCCAGGTCGCAAAGTGTCCATTCCTGTCTCATTCTCTTACAAAAGCATGCCCATCGGGTCTTCCAGATAGCCTTTAATGCATTGCAAGAACTGCGCTGCTAAGGCACCGTCAACCAAACGGTGATCAAAGGAAAGACTCAATGTCATCATCGAAGCAATAACAATTTCGTCCTTAACAACGACAGGCTTTTTAATAATAGCGCCTACGCCAAGAATGGCGGCTTCCGGTTGATTGATGACCGGCGTAAACCCTTCGACGTCATAGCCCCCAAGATTGCTGATGGTAAACGTGCCGCCTTGAAGAGCATCCATGGAAAGCTGGTTGCTCCGGGTCTGGCTGACCAATTCTTGCGCCGTATTGTGGATAGCCTTGAGTCCTTTGGCGTCCGCTTGTTTCAACACCGGCACCATTAACCCATCATCCAAGGCTACGGCAATGCCTACATTGACGTCTTCGTGTGTAATCACATTGCCCTCGATGAGCGACGAATTGATAGCTGGGAAACGGCGCAAGGCCGTAGCTGCCATTTTTACCAGCAAATCTGTATAGCTGTAACGCACGCCTTCTTCGCGTTTATTGAGTTCTTTACGGAAAGCAATGGTAGCGTCGACGCAAATATCCATAAAGATGGTTACATGAGGAGCCGTATGCTTGCTGGCAGTCATACGCTCGGCAATAATTTTGCGCATACCTTTGAGAGGCTGACCGGCAGCAGCTTTCGCTGGAACCGCCGCAGCAGCGGCCGGCGCAGGCGCTGCTGGCGGATTAGCTGCGGCTTTGCGCACATCTTCTTCCACAATGCGCCCTTCGGGGCCGGTGGCGACAACAGTCGCCAGATTAACGCCTAATTCTTCAGCGATTTTCTTGGCATACGGCGAAGCCTTGATCCGTCCGTCCGCGCTAACTGTAGCCGGCGCCGGAGGAGGATTCTTTAAGTATTTTTCTACGTCGGACGCTTGAATGCGTCCATCCGGGCCAGTACCGACAACCAGACTCAACTCAATTCCTTTTTCCGCGGCCATCCGTTTGGCCGCCGGTGAAGCTTTGATTTCCTTGGGCGCGGCAGGAGCCGCTACTGCGCCAGCCGCTGCAGCCGGTGCGGCGCCGGGGGCACTAATAGCCTCATCAGCCGTGCCAATAATGGCCAACAGCCCTTTTACGGGCACTTCGGCGCCTTCTTCAGCGCAAATGACCCGCAGCACCCCTGCTTCCGGCGATTCCACCTCGCTGGTAATCTTGTCGGTCATGATTTCTACCAGAGCGTCACCTACCGCCACCGTGTCGCCCACCTGTTTTTTCCACTTGCCGACGGTTCCCTCTGTCATGGTCAGCCCCAGTTGGGGCATGATGATTTCACTCGCCATGGTCACCCTATCTCCTTTTCCGTAAAATACGCGCTTTATTCAAGCACGCCCCATTGCCTTTTTAACGCCTTTGATAATGCATTCCGGCTGTGGATAAATCTGATCTTCCAAAACTGGGCTGAAAGGAGGCACCACATTCATGCCGGCAATCCGTTCCACTGGCGCGTCCAGTTCATCAAAGAGTTCTTCCATGATCTGCGCGGCAATTTCGCCGCCAAAGCCGCCCCGTTTAGGCGCTTCCTGCACCACAACGGCGCGATGGGTTTTCTTGATAGAATCGGCAATGGTTTCCCAATCCAGCGGCACCAAGCTGCGCAAGTCAATAACTTCCACATCAATACCCTCTTTAGCCAGCTCGTCCGCTGCCTGCAAAGAGAACAACACTTCCCGCGAATAGGTAAGAATGGTCACATCCTTGCCAGGACGTTTGATATCCGCTTGCCCAAAGGGAATGAGGTATTCTTCTTCCGGCACTTCTCCTTTACCGGCGTAAAGCAGCTTATGCTCCAAAAAGATAACCGGATCGTCGTCGCGAATGGCGGTCTTCAAAAGCCCTTTGGCATCATACGGTGTGCAAGGAGCCACCACTTTCAAGCCCGGAATGTGGGTAAAAAGGCCTTCCAAGCTCTGGGAATGCTGTCCGGCATTGCGCCGTCCGGCGCCTTGGGGAGCACGGATAACCATCGGTACCGTAGCCTGGCCGCCAGTCATATAGCGCATCTTTGCCGCCTGATTCATAATGGGATCCATACAGACCCCGGCAAAATCAACATACATCAACTCTACTACCGGACGCAGGCCCCTCATGGCTGCGCCAACAGACATGCCCGTAAAGCCGGACTCCGAAATCGGCGTGTCAATAACGCGATTAGCGCCGAATTCTTCCATAAACCCTTTGGTCAGGCCAAAGACACTGCCCATAACGCCCATGTCTTCGCCGATAACGAAAACCGACTCATCGCGAACCATTTCTTCATGCATAGCCTCGCTCAGCGCTTGGCCGTAAGTAATTTTTCTCACCGCAGGACACCCCTTTCGTTGTCGACGGCATACATATCCGTAATTACTTCATCCGCTTCCGGGAAAGGAGATTCTTCCGCAAACGCCACTGCCGCTTCGATTTCTTCTTTGACTGCCGTTTCAATCGCGGCAAGCTCCTCTTCGGTAATGCCGTTTTGTCCCGCTAGCTGCGCGCGCAGACGCACGACCGGATCTTTCTCTTTCCAAGCCTGCATTTCTTCTTTGGTCCGATAGACCATCGGATCTCCTTCATAGTGGCCGCGCTGCCGATAGGTTTTGCACTCAATCAGCGTCGGACCATCGCCCTTGCGAGCCCGTTCGGCAGCCGCTGAAACGGCTTCGTATACAGCAAAGACGTCGTTTCCGTCTACAACCACGCCGGGAATATGGTAGCCCTGCGCCCGGTCAGCAATGTCTTCCGTGTTGGTCACCCGGTCAATACAGACCGAAACGCCATACTTGTTGTTTTCACACATATAAATGATGGGCAGCTTCCAAGCCGAAGCCATGTTGATGGACTCATGGAAGGTTCCTTGATTGGATGCGCCGTCGCCAAAAAAGGCCAAGGTCACATCGTCAGAGCTTTTGATTTTGCTAGCCAGCGCCGAGCCGGTAGCAATGGGAATGCCTGCGCCCACAATGCCGTTAGCGCCTAAAATCCCCAAGTTTACGTCGGCAATGTGCATGGAACCGCCCTTGCCTTTGCAATAGCCGGTTTTCTTGCCAAAAAGCTCGGCCATCATTTTCTTCGGGTCCGCTCCTTTGGCAATACAATGACCGTGTCCGCGATGAGTAGCGGTAATAAAATCACTTGGCCACAGCGCCTGGCAAGCGCCTACCGCTGTGGCTTCCTCACCGACACAGGTATGAATATTTCCGGACATGCGGGCCTGCAGAAACAGTTCTGCCGCCATGGAGTCAAACGAACGTACTTTAAACATTTCCCGGTAAAAAGAAAGCAATTGCTCTTTCGTGTACTTTTTCGCAGCCATGTTCAAACCTCCAATGGTTCCGGGCTGAATTGGACAAAGCCCGTTTCTTCATCAAAGCGACGCATCATATTTACGCCGCCAATTTCCTGGATCACCAAGTCCAGTGTAGCCAAAACAATGTTGCCGTTCGTAAAATGGCCGCCCCAAACCCGCAAGTCCTTGTCGCAAGCAGAGCCGTGAAAATGAATCAGATATTTATCTTCTTCGGACTGACAAATGATCCCCTGTCCGCCCAAAAATTCAATCGGCCCCGTAAGAACAACCGGCTCGCCATAAACAATACCGATTTTCGCGCCTTCTTGAGGAACCGGAATCACAAAGGTTGCTTGTTTGAAAGCGCCAACGCTGCAAGAAACAACGCCTTGCTTAATGCCGTGTTTGCGGCAGCATTCTTCAATGCCAGGGAGTACGTCCGTCCCCGGCAGCAGCCGAGCTACCACCGTTCGCGCCGCAATTCCTTCCACTGATTGAATTCGCATAGGATTGTCGCTCATTCCAATAGCCTCCTCATCGACCTTAAAAATGATAGTTCACCATTACCTGGCCGGAATCTTAGGAACTCCAGACCAACCGGCCAGGTACAGTCTCTTCTTAGCTTTGAGCTTTTTGATTCTGAGGCATCGCGGCCGCAACCGCCCGCTCCGGTTCCTTGACGAAGAAGATAATGGCCGCAGTAGCCACCAATGCCGCTACCATGAAGGTAAAGGCTGCGTCATAGCCGGAACCGCCAACCAAATACCCGATGGCAATCGGAGCAAAAATGCCGCCAACATTACCGCCTGTATTCATAACAGCGGAAGAAGTACCCGCAAATTTACGCTTTACACATTCCATCGGCAACGCCCAGAAAGGACCGAAAGCCAGTCCCAGAACAAAACCGGAACACACCAGCGCCGTCATGGCCATTGCTTCTGTTTGCGCCGTCACCACGCTGAACAATACCGGCGCAGCAATCAATGTAGATACCATGACCTGGTATTTGCGGTTGCGCCCTTTGAGAATCTTGTCGGAAATATAACCGCCCAGCGGTTGAGCCACACCCAAGGCCAGGAACGGCAGCCCGGCAAAAATGCCCATTTTAACCATTTCAAAGCCCCGCGCTTTAACCAGATAACTGGGTAGCCACGTCATAAGTCCGTAGAAGGTGCATAAGAAGGTGAAGTAGGCTAACGCCAACAACCAAGTATTGCGATTCCGGAACACGCTGCTTAGGCCTTCGCCATTATCGTCTTCCTTAACCGCAGCCGTTTCCAGCTGTCCTTCTTCAATATATTTGAGCTCTTCTTGCGAAATTCGTTCATCCTCTTTCGGCGCATTGCGCACGACCCAAATCCACAAGGGAATGACCAGAAAACCAAGAATCCCGAAAATATAGAAGATGGAGTGCCAGCCCCAAGCTCCAATGATGGCTACTGCCAGAGGCGGCGCCACAGCTGGGCCTAAGGAGTTCGCCGAAGTAAAGATGGCGTTGGCTGTTGCCCGTTCCCGATTGGGGAACCAGTTGCTATTTAACTTGAATGCGCAAGGCGGATGCACGCCTTCGCCAATACCAAAGAGAATACGCACGATGTACAATTGACTGAAGTTTTTGGTCAAGCCTGTCGCCATCGTCATGATGGACCACCAAACCAAAGCTACAGTCATAACTTTTTTCGGGCCAATTTTATCGCCCAAAATGCCGCCAGGAACTTGCAGTAACGTGTAGGTGATAAAGAACGCGCTTAAGATCAGACCGGTCTGCTCTGGGGACAGCTGAAAATCTTTGGCAATGAGCGGCATTGCCACCGAAAGATTGACACGATCCAGAAATGCGACGAAAAATACGAGCCACGAGGCTCCTAAGAGTAGCCAACGTCTTTGCATTGCTTAATCCTCCTCATCATGGTGATGAACACCCGAGGTCACCAATATATTTCGTTCCTGTGCCGCTAGCTGCAGCGGCTGCCGCTGCTCCTCCGATTCCATTCCACCCTTCTGTCTAAATTTAACTAGTCGCAAAGAGTTATAGCAAAACCCATGCCAACGCAAGCAGCTTACCTGTTTTTTCTCTAAACCCGCCCATATTGCGTGTTCATTCCCATCATTCTGAATCCTTTGCAAAAACAGAAAGCGGCCCTTTGCTTAAAGCTGTTCTTTTTCCGAACAGTTTCGAGCACATAAGAAGGGCCGCTTTAGAAATGACAAGGCTTTATGGTTTTGTGTTCGTTTTTTTAACAGTGTTCCATTTCCGCACAGTTCGTTAGTTCTTGTCCTTGAGCATCCAAATTATACTCCCGCATTTTAGCATACAGCGTGTTTCTGCCAATCCCCAACTGCCGGGCCGCTTTGGATACATTGCCTTCCCCCCAAAGAAGCGCCGCTATAATAGCCCTTCGTTCAGTCTCCCGCAATGAAAGAATCCCGCCAGGGGTAGCTTTGCAGTCCCGTTGCTGCTGCAATAAGCGCGGCAAGTGCTCCGGCCCGATGTCTTCCTCGCCAGACATCCAAAAGGCATGCTCCACTGCATTAGCCAGTTCACGAATATTCCCCGGCCAGCGCCAAGAGCAAAGAAGCGCCTTGGCTTCAGGCAGTAATTTTTTTTCTTTCCCCTGCGGCAAGGATATCTTTTCTAAGAAATACTGCAGCAAAAGTTCCAGGTCCCCTTCTCGTTCGCGCAAGGGAGGCAGGTGGATATCCATGACATTGATCCGATAGTACAAATCTTCCCGAAACGCTTTCTCCTGCACCATTTGCCACAAATTACGATTCGTCGCCACAATGATGCGCACATCAAGAGGAATCACTTGCGAACCGCCCACGCGAACCAACTTGCGCTGCTGCAATACCCGCAAAAGCTTTACTTGCATATCATAGGGCATGTCGCCAATTTCATCTAAAAACAACGTACCGCCATGGGCCATCTCAAACTTGCCAGGCCTGCCTCCGTGGCGTGCACCTGTAAAAGCGCCTTCTTCATAGCCGAAAAGTTCGCTTTCAATCAAGTCACGCGGAATGGCGCCGCAGTTAATAGCGACAAAAGCTCCTTCCTTACGAGCGCTCCAGTTATGAATGGCCTGCGCCAACACTTCCTTGCCTGTGCCGCTCTCACCAGCAATTAAGACGGTACTGTCGCTGCTAGCCGCCAAGCGTGCCAAGCGCTTAACCTTGTGCATACCTGCGCTTTCACTGATCAAATCACCCATAGTAAATACGGCCTGAGCGCCAGTCATGCGGTTGACCATGTTGCGGACCCGCTTGATTTCGCGAAACACATCTACTGCGCCAATCAGCTGCCCATGCTCGTCCCAAAGAGGAATCGCGCTTTTAATAAAATGCAACGTCTGCTTTTTACCTTCTAAGCGAAACTCTTTATCCACATAACCCTGTCCTGTTTTGAGAACCCCCAAGATGACAGGGTTAAAATCCACGAGTTCGGAAATATGCTTGCCAATACTTGTCTGCGCGTCCACGCCAAGAATCTTGCCGCCCATGCGGTTCATAAAGGTAACAAAACCTTTACTGTCTACGGTCAACATGCCGTCTGACATGGATTCTACAATCATGCTTTGAATGCGATTCTGCCTTTCATATTGGACTTGCGCTTCTTGCATGCGCAGACTGATTTCCAAGGTCCTAGCAGCAATGCTGACGATGCTGATGGCGCATTGACTTTCATCTTCCACCAGCTCGCTCACTCGTAAAATAGCCAGCAATTCGCCGGCAGAATTGCGGATAGGCGCCGCCGAGCACGCCATTTCGTGATAACAGCGGCAGTAATGCTCCGGACCGCGCACCCTCGCCGGCTTGCCCGTATCTAGACAGAAAGAAACCGCCGTCGTGCCAATATGCGCTTCATCGCAACGAAAACCCCTGGTATTATTCGTCTGAATCAACGGCACCTGCTTGGCTTGAGAGCTCATGGCCGTTCCTAAGATAACCCCTTCCGGATCTAGCAGCGACATCGCAAAATTATCCACTTCCGCCAATCGTACCGCCTCACGCAAAATAGGCTGCGCCAGCTCCAATAAACGCTGATTTTTCTTTATCCGCGCTTCCAGTTCTTCCGGTTCCACATGATCGCCAGGCAACTCTTCCAAGGGATTCAGGCCTTGAGCGCGACAGCGCAGCCAAGAGGTCTGCAACGGCGCAGGCACTTCCGCAGAAAGCAATCCTTTGCTTTGAAAGTCATGCCAATACTTATACAGCATACGTTTTTCCATTGTCCCAATCTCCTTCCGCCTGCAACTGCCGTAGCGTCCGCAACAAGCTCGCCTGCATTCGATCATCCAATTCCGCCTGCGCTTCATACTCTCCTTGATGAGCCTCATCATCGCATCCTTGATCATAACATGCTGAATGGTCCATCATCAGCAGCAAGCCCGGCAACTTTAGCCTCAAAAAATCAAGATGGTGCTTTTCTGTAAAAAGAGGACAGCATACGCCCAGAAAGAAAGCCGCGCCGCTTTCGCGCAATATTTCAACAGACGCCTCCAACTGTTCGTAGTTTTGAATTGTCTTGACCCTCCAGCCCCAAGCCTTAGCTTGACTCCAAAGACGCCCCAGGCCGCAGGCGCCACAAGCGCCGCAGCCGTCGCGGCGACGCCAGGAACAAGCCGCAGGCTTCGCGCAATAAGGCAATAAAAGAGTGAAGGTTTCCCGACGCAAAGCCGCCAATATCGCTTCCGGCTTCCAGGCCGCATCTATACCAACCCAGCGAAAATTCGCCGTATGCCAAAGACCTCCCAGACGTAGCCGCCAAACATTCTGCACGGCGCACGCGCGCATCAAGCCAGCGACTTGCGCCGCTGCAACTCCGCCCCACGATAATTTTGCAGCAGCCGCCCCTTCCAGAAAGGAGGCAACTTCTTTTCCAGACACGTGAAGCAAACTCTTCTCCAAACACTCTTCTTGCAGCGCACTATCCCAAGAAGCATTGCCGCGCAGCCAAATTTGGGCGATCCTCCCCTGCTCCCAGCTCACGCCCAAAGCCAACCACACTCTTCCTTGGCGCAAAGAGGCCAGTTCCTGCGGCGCATCCTGAAAGCGAAATGGCGGAGCGGCAGCAACCTCTGAAAGCGTTCTTGCCGGTTTAACAGCAAAAGCGGCTTCCAGTCCTCTGCAAAGCAACCTAGCCTGCTTTGCCTCCGTCAAATCCGGCCAAAGACAGCCAAGCTGCTGCTGCCAAGAATCCTTTTCCCTGCCTAGACGTTTTTCTCGGGGCAAACGAAGATACTGCAGCCACGAAGCTGCGTCCGGCGTACGCCCATAGAAAAGCAGCTGCACCGTCCAACCGCCCCCTTCCGTCCAACCTAAGCGCCCCACTTCTTTCCCTTGGCAGCATAAAATACCTGCGCCATTCCATTCCTCCCAAACAAAATGCCAAGCGGCTCCCAGCTCAGCCAAACGTTCTTGCAGCCATACAGACAGACTGGGAGACTTTTTTTTACAATGAAGTTCACAGAAAAAATCGCCTCGCTGCAAACACATAATATCGCCGCCAGTAATTCGCCTTCCATACGTTACACCTTGCTTGCGACAGCTTTCTTCTTGCAGCTCTTGGCGAATTTCCTGGTGTCGCCCCGCCCAAAACTGCGGCGCAGTTACAATGCAATACCTCAAGGAATTCAAAGTTGGCACTGTTTCTTCATCATATCGATTTTGAGCTGAATTCATAATTCGCCTCCAGTATATTGCTTTTTTTAGGGCAAAACAAGAATTTTCCCACTAGTAAGACATCTAGCAAGTTTAGTGCCAAACAACGAAAATAAGACAAACAAGAGTAATGGGAGGGGGACGGCGAAAAATAAAAAACAGAGTTTAGCAAAGAACTTTTTATTCTCCACTAAACTCTATTACTTTTTGCAAGTTTTTTATTTTCTCTTCCTCTTCGAAGAAGACGGTATATGCATTTCTTCGCGATATTTAGCAACAGTACGGCGGGAAATAGGAATTCCCTCTTCGCTCAGCATTTCGCAAAGCTTTTGATCGCTCAACGGTTCTCCCTGCGGCTCTTCTTGGATCAAGGCGCGAATGCGCTCCTTGACGCCATCGGCGGCCACATTTTCTCCGCCTACGGCAAAAGCCGCAGCTGGAAAAAAATCGCGCAACGGCAGCAAGCCATGAGGCGTCAAGGCGTATTTCCCCGCCACCGTCCGGCTGACCGTCGATTCATGCACACCCAGTTCATCCGCCATCTGGCGCATGGATAGCGGCTTCATATGCCGCCGCCCGCGCAAGAAAAATTCTTCTTGACGCTGCACCAAGATTTCCGCCAACGTTTGCAGCGTCTGCCGCCGCTGATCCAAGCTCTTCAAAAGCTGCAGCGCCGCATTCAGGCGTCCTTGCACAAATTCCTTAACCGCCGCGCCGCCGCCAGAAACCATTTTCCGGTATTCCTGGCTAATGGTCAGCCCTTTCCAAGGCATCGCCACTTCCACCCGAAACTCGTCCCCCTGCCGTTCAATGCGCACATCCGGCAACACATAGACGGTCTCCTCTGTGGCAAAAGCCCGTCCCGGCCGCGGATCCAACGACCGCAAGCGATGCAAGGCCGCATCCAATTCTTCCTGCGTACAGGACAGGGCCTGCGTCAGCCGCTTCCAACGCCCTTGAGCCACATCATCCAAAAGCTCTTTTTCAATCAACGTAGCAGCCAGCGAGGCGCCCGCTCCTTGACGCTGCAACTGTAGCAGCAAACAGTGTTCTAACCCGAACGCCCCTACGCCGGCAGGTTCCAGCGACTGCAGCCAAAACAACGATGCCTGTACCTCTTCGGCGTCGCGCTCCAAACAAGCAATCGCTTCCTCTATACTGACGGTCAAATACCCTCGTTCATCCAGACAGCCGATAAAAAAACGCACTAACGGTTTCAGTTCTTGGGGGCAACCGCTTTCTACGAGCTGTTTTTCCAGAAAAGCCCCCAAGGTTAGCGCCTGCTCCGCCGCAGCGCGTTCCCAGGGTGGCGGCATTTCCTCGTCATCCCCGGCTGGCGCCGTTCCCGCCGCCGTTCCGGGAGTATCCAAATAACGAGCCAAAGCCTCATAATCCGGAGGCGCGCCTTCTTCCCACTCCAACAGCGGATTTTCTTCCGCCTGCTGCTGTAAATTTTGTTCCAATTCCAGCGCAGCCATCTGCAGCACCGCCAAAGACTGGCACAACGCAGGGGTCAGCGTCAGCTGCTGTTTTAATTGTGTCGAAAGTTGAAGATTCATTTTCGTCACTCCATCTTACTAACCGGCGTGCTCTCGCAGCCACCGTCGGACATAGCGGCGAAAATCCTTCCGCAGCTTCTTTAGATCCGGCAGCATGCGCCGCCGCTCATGTTCCTGCCAGCCGGCTAAAAAGCCGGCTTCCCATGCCGTCCCCGGAACATCCCGCCATTGCATCAACAATTGATGCTGCACTTGAATATCATGGAGTTCTCCTAGGGCATCCTGGATTTCCACCAGCGTTTCAATCATTTCCGGAGCCAGACGCAGCCGCTGCAACAAGCAGAATTCAAAGGCATACCGCACTTTTTTCCCTTGAATGCGCCAGTCATGCAGTTCATCCTGCAGCGCAAGATCCGCCGCGTCGCCTACTTTGCGCAGCTTGATCAGCCACTTTGAAAGGCGCTCTGTCAGCTCGGACGCGGTTGGCTCCACCGCCCAGTCCGGCGACAGCAGCCATTGCCACAGCGCAAGCACTAACGGCGTTGACCAGCCCTTCGCCAATTCACGAGCCACATCTTCCGCCAGCACCTGCCGACGGGCGGCCAAATCCGTTTCCAACTCCCCTAACACTCCGGAGCCGGCATCTAGACCGCTGGCGGCAAGAGTTGCCAAAAGCACATCGGTTTCTCTCACGCCAGCCAGTTGTTCACCCCAATGACGCAGTTCTTCTTGATAATGCCGGCACGCCTCGGCCTCCAAAAAAGGCCGACAAAAAGAAAGCACCGAGCGCATCCGCCGTAAAGCCACGCGCAGTTGATGGACTGGCCGCACTTCCTCAGGACGCTGTAAAAACTGCTCCTGCCAATATATCGCCGTACGCAGCCAATGCAGCATGGCCAAGCGAGTCCCCGCCGCGCAGCTCGGTGAAATTTCCTCATTTGCTTCCGCCAAGCCCGCCAGCAACAACCCTCGATGAAACTTGCTGCCGCTGGCCGGCAGAAGCGGAAACCGCCGAGCCAGCTCTTCTCCCAAAGAAAAGAGAGCCGTTTCCTGACCGGACACCAATTCCAGCTCCAGTTCTAATATCGCAGTCCGACGTCCCGCAGCTAGAATTTTTCCTTTGTCAGCGGCAATCTCTACACAACTTCCATCTGGAAGATCTACACGCAAAAAAGTGCGTTCAAAGTCCGTTTCCAACAGAGCTTGCCAGGACAGTTCCTGCTCTTCCGCCTGCAAGGCCGCCTTCAATAATGCCGCCGCTTCCTCATCCTCAAACAAGGCCACGGACGGCGCCTGCTTACGCGGCAACGGCACATTCCATTCCTGCCGCTGATGCAAGCCGCCCAGACTGGTGCCGCCGCCTTTCAGCGTCGCCATCCAGCTCCCGTTCTCCTGGCGAATACGCAGCGCCATGCGCGCCTTGCGCAAAGAACCTTTTGGCGTATCGTAATAAATGGCTCGGAAGCGGCCGCTCTGTATTTCACCGCCACCGTCCAGAGTCGGCAAAAAATCCAAAATGGCCTGCCAGCACTTTGGTTCCGCCACCTGCAGCTTCAGTTCGGTTTCCATGAGCGTTCCTCCGGTTCTTTATTTCTTGCTCAGACAGCCTAAGATTCCTGCCTGAGCATACCAACGCAAGCGCCACCGTTCGCTGCGTCCGGCGCAGGGCGTCAAGCACGCCGCTGTCGCCGGCTTAAATGGCAGAGCTGAACCTGCCAAATGTTCCGTCCACAGGCTCAAATACGGTTCGTGACCTACAACTAGAACTTGAGCGTCCTCTTCTACTGTTACTAGTTCCTGCAATAGCTCCGGCAGCTTCCCTTCTTCCAGACAGGGTAAAAGACGCAGTTCCTCCACGCCCAAAACTTCCGCTACAATACTAGCCGTCGATAAGGCGCGGGCCAACGAGCTGGTCCAAATTTGCAGGCGGCTGGCATCCACCAAGCCTCCGGCCAAGCCTTGGGCCGCTGCAATCACCTTTTCCCTGCCCGGCTCCGTCAAATCCCGTTCTTCATCTTTCATCGGCGGAATCGCCGGCTCCGCTTTCCCATGACGCATCAGGATCAATTCCATCTTCAATCCTCCATCCATTTTTCGTCGACCGCCGCTTCGCTCTCGTCCGCCTGCGGTTCCTCTTCTACAGCCGTTTTAGCAGTATCTTCATAGGCAGGCTGCACTTTGCCCGCGCTATAGTGACGGAAATCCTTAAAATCCAAATTATAAAGGGCGTCAATAAACTTCACGGCAAAGGAGCCGGGCCCCTTGCTCTTCGCGGCCGCTTTTTCCGCCGCTGCGCCATAAAAAGCAATGGCTGCTGTTGCCGCCAGCAAGGTTTCCTCTTGCGCAACCGCCGTAAAAGCCGCCATCAGGGAGGTCAGCGCACAACCGGCGCCTGTAACGTATTGCAGCCACTCGTGCCCTGTTTCCGAAGCCAGTAAAAGCTGCCCGTCCGTTACATAATCTTTTTTGCCTGTAGCCGCCACAATGGCGCCGGTATCTACGGAGAATTTCTTGAACGCTTCTAACGGAAGTTCGGTGCTGGCCGTATCCACGCCGTCCACGATACCGCCGCTGCCGGCCAAATAAGAGATTTCGCCGTAATTTCCCCGAATCAGCGTCAGCTTGAGTTCCCCCAGCAGTTGCTTGACCGTAATGTCCCGATACGGCGTAGCCCCCACTCCCACCGGATCCAGCACGACTGGCTTGCCATACTCATTGGCGTAGGAACCCGCTTTCAGAAAATATGTAATCTGTCGGGTATGCAGCGTGCCAATGTTCAGCACCAACGCATCCGCCGCCCTGGCCAACGCCTCCGCTTCTGCAGCCCCTTCCGACATGATCGGCCTGGCGCCAGCCGCCAGCAAAATATTCGCCGTCACGTTGGTTACAACATTATTTGTCAGATTATACACCAGCGGGCGCTCTTGGCGCACTTTTTCCCGCAAATCCCAAAGCTGCTGCAACACGACCATCACTCCTCATCATTCCACTATGGCTTTCCTGCTTATAACTGCTATTTTTAACAAACAATTACCTAATACTATTCGCACCGGTTGGCATTTATCCTGCTTGGGATCGCAAGGAACATAAGATTTTGAACAGGAGAATCAGAGAACCGGAGGGTGCGCTTGAGGGCTGCGACGGCGTCAGCAAAAAGAAAACGGGCCAGCCTTAAGGCCGACACCGTTTTCACGTCTTACTGAATTCTTGCTATGACTCGTTTATATTCGCGCTTATTCTCATACATCCGCTGATCCGCCGTATGCACCAGTGTTTCTACCGAAACCGGCTCCTGAGGATTCAGCTCCGCCATCCCTCGGCTGACGCTCAAAATCATATTCTCCAAGCGTTCGCAATTCTTTTTCCGCAAGGCTTTTTCTACACGCTCCCAAAAAACTTCCGCCTGCTGCAAGGTACATTCTTCCAAAATGATCAAAAACTCATCGCCCCCGAACCGACAAAGAACATCATTTTGGCGCAGACAGCTTTTCAGAACCTCGGCAATGGCGATAATAGCCGCATCACCGTCAGTATGACCGTACTGGTCATTGATCTTCTTTAAATTATTGGCATCCGCAAAGATAATGGTCATCGCCTTAGAGCGTTCCAGGGAACGCGCATAGATCTGCTTCAACTCTGCTAACCCTCTGCGCCGATTGAACACGCCTGTAAGCTGGTCCGTATCCGCTTGGACCGCCAAACTTTTTTGCACTTTCTTGCGAGTACGAATATTGATATATAAAGAAAAAATAACCGCCAGCAAACATGTCAAAACCGCGCTCGTGCCCCAGACCAACTGGCGATGCTGTTCGTAAAACGACTCAGGTCGATTAAGAATCACGCTTCCTTGAGGCAAGCGCTCTTTCGCAAGGCCAAATTTCTTCATCACCTGGTAGTCAAAAACATGCCGGCTGGGAGCTTCCCAGAGCACCGGAATATCCCGGGGATCTTCACCGCTTAAAACCCGCTTCAGTTGCTGCGCCGTCAATTCTCCATGCTCGCTGCCCCGACTGATTTCACCACCGAGAGCCCCATAGCCCAGATAAAAATCCCAGGGCGTATAAATAGGCACACTGGACTTCTCCGCCAACAAACGGCAGCTTTCCTCTATGGTAAAGACATTATTCGAACGGTCCTGGGTAAAAGTCAGCAGCAGCACCACATCTTCCGGCTTCAAAGCTGCTACACGCTCCTGCAATTCCCACATGTTCAGATCGTCTAAGTATACCTTTTCCAGACGTCCCGCAAACGTCGGCCACTCCTCTTCCAATTGCTGCCTATGGAGCATGCTTACCGCACTAGTATCCTGGATAACCACAATGCGTTTAGTTTCCGGCTGTACCGCCATGATGGTTTCCAGGGTACCGCGCAAGTCAATGTTTTCCACTACGCCTGTTACCGGGTCTCCCGGGCGCAAGGCGCGCACTGAACCGACGTCATTGACCCCTGCAAAAATAAGAGGCACCCCCGGAAACAGCTCTTGCCGATAGTTCTGCACAAATTGATACGCCGCATCATCCACTGCCACAATGGCGTCAAAATGCTTCTGACTGTATTTGGTCCGATACAGCTCATACAAATGCTGCAGGTATTCCGGCATAATATTGCGGCGTACGTCCATATAGTCATGAACTAACTTGATCGACTCGTCTCCCGCCAGCTCCTTGCTCAGACCTTCCTCAACATGCTGTTCCCAAATCATATCCGGATCATACGAATACAGCACCAGAACCTGCTTTTGGTCGCTATAGGAACGATTGACAATTAAACTGCCCGGCGGCAGCTGCTCTTTGGCAATGCCAAAACGCCGCAGTTGCACATCATCAAATTGAAAACGATTCATGCTTTCCCGCACAACAGGAATTTTAGCGGGAGATTCTCCCTCTAAAACCCGCACCGCCATCTGCGCCGCCACACGGCCTTGATCAAAACCGCTAACAAGTTTACCGCCTAAAATTCCATGTCCCAAATAAAAATCCCAAGCCCCGTAGATGGGTACGCTGCTCCGGGCGGACAAGCGCGCAGCCGCTTCTTGATAGGAAAAAACTTGACCTTGGGCGTCCTCGAAAAAAACCAGCAGCAAAACGATACTGTCCTCGCCTAACACCGAAACCGTTTCTTCCAGCTCCGCCATCGTTTTGCCTTCTAAGGGGTGGAACTGCAGCTGAGGAAATTGGCGTTGCAGCACTTCCCGTTCTTTCTCAATGGCCTTGCCTGTATTGGTTTGATCATTGATAACATATACATGCCGTACCTGCGGCTGCACCTGCAGCGCCGTCTCCAGCGTACTCTTCAAATCACTTACTTCCGCCACGCCTGTATACCATTCTTCTTGGCCCTGCAGCAGTTCCGGCACATAGTCATTGATGCCGCAAAAGATGACTGGCGTTTGCGGAAACAGCTGCTGTCGATACTGCAGCAAAAATTGCAGCGCCGTGTCATCAGAAGCAAGAACCAAATCAAAAGGCTTCTGCCTCCATTTATACGCGTACACCTCTTTGAGCAAAGGAAAATAAGCCGGTTCTTTGACGTATTTGCTGTCCATGTCTTCTATGGTCAGCTCCATACGCTCCCCTTGTCCCAACAACACCGAAGAGGCTCCGTCCACAATACTGCGCGTCCATTTATAGCTTTGCCCATAGGAATTTAACACCAGCACCCGTTTTTGTTCTACATTTTCCGCTCGCACAACAACTATTTCTTGCCAAATGGCGAAAGCCGTTAGAATCAGAACCAAACAGCTAAAAATCTGCCATAATTTCCGCAATAAACTCCCTCCAAATACGTTTCTTCGGGCGACGTGCAAAAATTATTAAATTAATGTATTTATTTTCTTAAAATTCCACAAGTCCCTTCTTTTCTCCTGCAGTCAGGCTTGCGTTTGAAAAATTCAGCTTCGCTGCATAAAAAAAGAAGCTCCCTAAAGAGCCCCTATTTATAATTGCTGCGGCACATGAAAACAAAGTACCGCCCGCACCGCTTGTTGCGCCTTCACCGAGGCCTCCGCCTTCCAGACCTCGCCCCCCTCCAGTTTAGGACCGACTGCGGTAACAACGCCCAGCAGTTGCTCCTGCCGATCATAGAGCAAGGCGCGCAGCAGCACTCCCTCTAGCGTTCTGCCAGACTGGTTGCCAACGTCCACCCGCAAGCTGCGCTCGCTTCCAGTTCCTTCTAGACTATGCCCAGTCAAAAGCAAGAGTCTTCGTCCCGCCGCATCGCACACCATCCCCTGCTCATCCGGCCGCAAATAGCCAGTTGGAGAGACTGGGTATTTCTTTACCGCCGCCCCCCTTTGAAACATCCGCTTATGCAAATACTGCAAAGCGCGGATAACCAGCATCACCACCCCGAAGGGCGCTGCAAAAAGCAGCCACAGCCATTCCACATACTGCAGCCCCACGCGATAAGATAACCAAACTGCCATCACGGCGGCCATCGTCCAAAGGAGCATCTCCAAAGAGCGCAAAAACATGGCCGCCTCTTCATAGGCAGCCTGCTCTTGGGAATACTCTTTTTGATAACGACGCATACCGCAACCTCCTTGCACATCCTGCTGCAGACTCACAGCTTACTTACTTCGCCGCAGCGATTCCTCCGCCAGCCAGCGCTCAAAATCATCTTCAAACACCAGCAAGTCGCTGCCGGTTGCGTTGGCAAAACCAGCTATTTTATCCGACTTGGCGCGCAGCTGCTGATAATACTTTCGCAACGCCCCAGCGCCAGCGTTCTCCTCCAGCCGCCAAACCGCCAACGCGCTCATTGCATAACATACCGGCGTCCCGTACACCTCCGCGGTGCGACGCCACAAGCCCGGCCGCCGCAGCTGACTTAAATACGGCAAAACCGGCGCCACCCGCAGCGTTTGTCTCCAAACCTCCGGGCCGTCAGCGCCACTGGCCTGAAAGGCGACCACTTCCGCCAGGCCCTCGGAAAGCCACAACAGCTCCGCTGCCTGCGCCTCATCCACCAGCGAATATACATACTGGTGAGTCAGCTCATGAATAAAATGTCGCCGCCGCGCCGACGAAGAAGGAACCCCTTCCACATTAGTCACGACAAAGCGCCCCGCCGTCCAGCCGGCTGTTCTTTGACTCAAGTATAGCGCTTCGCTTTCCGACATGGCAAACTGCCGCTGTAAGGCGTTCTGATATTTTAGGCGGTTGGGTATCAAACAAAGCGTAACCGTTCGTTCCGCCTCCCAAGCATACACCTGTTGCATGGTCCGATTTATCGCCTGTACCGCCTGCTCGACATCCACTGCCGCTTGTTGCGGCGTCCCCTCTTCCAGCGTTGTGATGACCGTAAGTCCTGCGGCCTGACAGGAGGCTGCACACAGCCAAGCTGCCAAAACTCCGCCCAGGAGCCCAGCTATCCTCACAGCCATTCCTCCTCGCAAGCCTAGCTATGTCCATTGTAAAATACCCCCGCGCCCAACGCAAGAACTCACTCTTGAGCTGGCGCAGCAGTGAACAAATAAATCTGCTTTAACCCTGTAAAAAAGAGGATTCTGCACATAAATAAACGAATGTATGGATAATATTATTTCAGCTTTCAAGCACTGGGAGGGTGACCTTCTTTGAAACAAAACATACAACTCTGGCAACTGCTTCCCCCTGCTCAAGAAGAAATCATCACCGCTTTTCAGGAAGACCTGGCCTCCAAACTGGCTGGCTCCGCCTCTTCCCTATCTTTACTGCCCTCATTTCTGCTTCCTGCTACAGGACAGGAAGAGGGCGACTTCGTGGCTCTCGATTTTGGCGGCACAAACGCCAGAATGGCCCGCATCCGCCTCGGCGGCCAAGGCCGCCACAAGGTACTAAAGCAGGTCAGTCGGCCTCTTGGCTTTCATTTGACGGCAGAGGGCCACGCCGAAGGCCTCTTTGATTTTCTCGCTTCGCTGGCTGCGGATATCGTCGAACCGGAAGAACGGCTGCCGCTGGGCCACACCTTTTCCTTTCCCTGCGAGCAGGCCAATCTGCAGCAAGCGCTGCTGCTGCGCTGGAGCAAAGAAATTGCCACTCCCGGCGTTATTGGCCAAGATGTTAATCAGTTATTAAGAGAAGCTTTTTCTCGGGCTGGCCTGCAAATCCAGCCCGTCGCCATTATCAACGACACCATTGCCACGCTTCTGGCGGGAACCTATCTGCAGCCAGGCACGCAAATCGGCTCTATCCTTGGCACCGGCCATAACACAGCCTACTTCGAGCCCTCCCGCAACATGCTGCTAAACCTGGAATCTGGCGCATTTCGCGCCATTCCAGAAAACGAATTTGACGCCGCCCTAGATGCCGCCAGTCTGCATCCAGGCGAACAGCCTTTAGAAAAGCGAGTCTCCGGACGTTATTTAGGAGAGCTGGTTCGGCTAGCACTGCTCAAAGAGCATCCGCATTGCGGCCTAAAGCAGCCCTACTGCGTCACTCCGTTCCATCTGGCCGCTTGGCTGCATCCTGGAGAACGCTGTCCCTTTCCCTTGCCGCCGGACGTAGTCGGAACCGCCCGTCAGCTTGCGCAATGGGCCACCTGGCGTTCCGCCCGCCTGGCCGCCTTAACCTATGTAGCACTGTTCCGTCACCTGGGCTCTAGCGGTCCCATCGCCATCGACGGCTCACTTTATGAACATTTGCCAGGCTACGCCTCGATGGTGCGCGTCACCTTGGAAGAGCATGGCTACCGCATCCCTGTCCGCCTCCTTAAGGGTGGCAGCGCTCTGGGAGCGGCTCTCGCCGCCTGCGCTGCTTCAAAAAATCTGTTGTAGGGCTGCACGCCTTTTTAACTTGTATTTTGAACAGGAGAGATTACTGTGCGCAACCACCCGCTGATTCTCATTGCAGATGACCAACCCATGCTGCGGCAAATGCTGCGCGATGCTTTGGCTTCAGAAGGCTATGAATTTATCGAAGCCAGTACAGGCCATCAGGCAATTGATCTTTTTCGCCAGCACAAGCCGGATATCGTCCTCTTAGACGTTATCATGCCTGGCATCGACGGTCCCAATGCCTGTGCCGCCTTGCGCGCCCTTCCAGAGGGCCATACGGTACCCATTCTGATGATCACCGGTCGTGATGACGATCAAACGATTAACATCGCTTTTGCCGCCGGCGCGGATGATTATATCACCAAGCCTTGCAATATGTTGGTTCTGCGTCATCGGGTCAAGCGCCTTTTAGAAGCAGAACGGCATCGCAAGGTCATCGAGCAAATGGCTATGATCGACGGCCTCACCGGCCTTTTAAACCGCCGTATGCTTACGCAGAAGCTAACCCAGGCCATGCGCAGCTCTCGCGACTCCAAGAAGCCCTTGAGTTTGATTCTCCTGGACATCGACCACTTTAAAAAAATAAATGACACCTACGGTCACACCAGCGGCGACCAGGTGCTGCGAACTTTATCCGCACTTTTGCAAAAAGAAGTGGGAAATCAAGGCTTTGTCGGCCGCTACGGCGGTGAAGAATTTATTATCGTCTTGCCTGACACCGTGGTACATGCCGCCTTTTCTGTGGCTTCCCGGGTGCTCGCCAAGCTTCAAAAGCTGCCCATCGTTGTCGCTGACGCTCCGCAGCCTCTTTTTATTACCGCCAGCCTTGGCGTTACTCAGCTGCGTTATCAGCCACCAGATACCTTCGACGAATTCGTCAAGCGCGCGGATGAAGCTATGTACGAAGCCAAAACCCAAGGCCGCTGCCGCGTCTGCCAGGGCTAAGGAAAGGAGCAAGCTTTATGAAAGCTATTGTTCTGGATCAGTTTGGAGGACCGGAAGTACTGCAGTTGCGTGATATGCCCCTGCCAGAGCCAGGACCTGGGGAAGTTCGCATTGCAGTGTACGCTGCCGGCGTCAATCCCGTGGACGCCAAAGTGCGCCAAGGAGCGCTTTACAATCGCCCCCAAGGTCAAGTGAAGCACACGATGCCTCTCATTCTCGGCTGGGATGCTGCCGGTATTATCGACGCCGTAGGCTCTTATACCAGCCACTTCTCGGTAGGCGAGGCGGTATTTGTACGCCCGGACATCCGCCGCAACGGAACTTATGCGGAATATCTGGTGGTAGAAGAAAATCTTGTCGCCCCCATGCCCAGCAACCTCTCTTTTGTTGAAGCCGCTTCCCTTCCCCTGGTCGGACTCACGGCCTGGCAGGCCCTTCTAGAAGCAGGCGGACTGCAGGAAGGCTGGAAGGTATTCATTCATGGCGGCAGCGGCGGTGTCGGTTCGCTGGCCATTCAGCTTGCCAAAGCCTACGGCGCTTGGGTCAGCACGAACGCCAGCCGTGACAATCTCGACTTCGTCCGCTCCCTCGGCGCTGACGAAGCTTTGGATTATGCATCTGACGAAGAATCCGCCTATCACGGCTCTTTTGATTTGGTGCTCGATACGCGCGGCGGCGAAGCCGGCCGCAACAGTTATCAAATGCTCCGCCCAGAAGGCATTTTAGTCTCCCTCATCAGCAAACCGGATGAGCAGCTGATGGAGAAATTTGAGGTCCAGGCTCATTACGTCTTCATGCAGCCCAACGGTGAACAGTTGGCCGCTATCGGACGTTTGGCCGAGCAAGGCTTGATCCGCCCCCAAGTCAGTCAGGTCCTCCCCTTGGAGCAAGCGCGAAAAGCCCACGAACAGATCGAAACCGGCCATACGCGCGGCAAAATTGTCCTGCGGGTACGGGAGAACGAATAAAACCAGAATTCAAAGTACAAAAATAGCAAGCAGGTCTTTTCATAATAGAAAAGACCTGCTTGCTATTTTCGTATATTCTGCGCTTCTTCAACACTTCAAGCACGATATAAAGGAAAAAAAGCAGCGTTAGCATCAAAGTCCGCCTCACGTTTTTTGCGTATTTCCACTAGCGCATTAAAGCATGCTGGCGAAAAAATTCGTCTTCCTACTGCAAATTCCAAATCTGCTTGACGATTAAATGCTTTTTTAAATTTGTACAAGTCATCTTTGCTACTTCCCAGGCCGCCTCCCAAATGAAAAATACGGCAACCATTTTCCACTCCCCAAAGAGCGATCTCATAAAGAAGAATATTCGTAGGAGCCGCAAAATTAAATGCAGGATTTGATGCCGACAGGTGATAATGCAGATGCTGGTTAGCAAAAAGAATTAAGGACATAGCTGCAATTTGACCTTGGCAAAGTGCATAGAAAACCAAAAAATGATATTTCAAGTCTTCCAGAATGCTCTTGTAAAACTCATCTTCAAAATAATAGTACGATGTCGCCTTATCTTTATCCATCGTATTATTGTACATATGCTGAAACTCCCACAGCAGACTCGCACTGCGCCCCCAGTAAACGGCCACATCGTTTTTTTGGGCTTTGCGAATTTTATTGCGATTCGCACTGGAAAAATCAGTCCAGATTTGTTCGGGAGACTGTAAATTCATAGCCACTGTTGCGCCTAACGACTGAATTTGATAAAGGCCATCCAGGTCCCAGGCGTTTTTCAATAGCGGATGAAAGCGCACAAACTCACTGACAATGCCCTGACTAGCACAATAGGCTTCGTAGCTTTCTTTATATTTTTTTAAAGTGTCTCCATTTTTTTCTCCTTCAATAAGTCCGCCGCCATAGCCATACGGAGTTACTAGGTCATAATATGTCTTGACGGGAACTTCCCCCTGAAATCGCAAATCATCTGCAATATCTCGCTTCATCACTACATTCAGCACCTGAACGGAAGGACTTTCATAAAAAAGAAGCGTAGGTTCGCCATCGCCGTGAATCTGAAAGGCTTTTACATATTCAGGCAAATAATATATATCCCATTTGGAAAAACGTCGCACCGTTCTTTTCCACTGCTCTTCCTGCTTGAGTGATATAGCTTGCAACATAGTCATCCCCCTTTCTCTACTTGCTTTTTCTTTAAAAACAGGTTTTTCTTGTATACATCATACTTTGCGAAGGACTATTACTTTTTTCACCGAATAGCATGTACGATACATTACAAACTTACATAGAGGAGCCCCCCATATGAACATTGCTTACTGCATTATCTGCCATCGCAATACACCTATCTTGCGAACGTCCATTCAGCTTCTTAGCCCCAAAAACACCGTTTATCTCCATGTCGATCTCAAGTCTAATTTAGAGGAATTCAAAGAATATCACGATAAAGTTATTTTTATTAAACAACGCATCGACGTGCGTTGGGCACGTTTTTCTCAAATCGAGTGTACCCTTGCCTTACTAAACGAAATCGAAAATACATCTTACCACTACATGTGCTTATTATCCGGAGATGATCTGCCGCTCCAAAGCAATGCTGCCATTAAAGCTTTTTTTCACAAGCACAACGGCACCGAATTTTTAGGCATCCAACCAGATTTTGATTCAAAAGCATTAATTAGTCGAGTTCAATATCTTCATAGCGAATTCGATTCTAAACGAAATAAAACATTCTGGGAGCATTGCTTCTGGGGTTTCAAGAGGAATTTTTTAGGGCACAAAAAAAAACCCCTATTCTCCAAACTTCCCCCGCTCCACAAAGGGCCACAATGGTTTTGTCTCAGCCATGACGCCTGTACTTATATTTTACGTTATTTGAAGGAAAACCCTTGGTATATGGAGGCTTTTCGCTTTTCTCATTGCAGTGATGAAGTTTTCTTTCATACATTGCTTATGAATTCCAGTTTCAAAGACCGCCTTTATAAACACAATGAGCTTAGCGATGATAACGCCAAAGCGCTTCGCTATATTGACTGGCGAAGCGGCCCCGACTATCCCAAGGTACTAACAGAAAATGACTTAACAACGATTCCTGATTCTAATTTTCTCTTCGCGCGAAAATTCAGCGAGCACACGAATTTGAAAGTATATTATGAATGGCTGAAAAGCAGAAGTTAATCACTTCTGCTTTTTATGCTTTATGCAAACACTCCCGTACTACCTCTATCGTTCGCAATTGCTCCGCAAGAGTCATATTTGAGCCTGAAGGCAAGCAAATTCCATCACGAAACAATACATCCGCCACACTGCTCCCATCATCCGCATTGGAAAAGTAATCATATGCTTCGAACAATGGCTGCAAGTGCATCGGTTTCCAAATACGGCGAGCTTCAATATTCTCCTCTTCCAGGGCTGCGATAATCTGGTCCGGCTTGATTCCTGTCAATTTTTCATCTACTGTCAACGCTGTAAGCCAGCGTGTGGAAACGCCCTCTGGAAGTTCAGGCATAAATTCAAGCCCAACTGTTTTAGAAAACGCTTCTGCATAGCGTTCATATACCGCACGACGCGCTGCCACACGTTTTGGCAATACTTTCAATTGACCTCGTCCAATCCCAGCTAGAATATTACTCATACGGTAATTGTAGCCTATTTCCTGATGATGATAGAAACCACGCGGCTCCCTCGCCTGAGTTGCATAAAAGCGAGCTTTCGTCAATGCTTCCAAGTCATCCGATATCAACATGCCACCGCCGGAAGTAGTAATAATTTTATTTCCATTAAACGAAAAAATGCCAAACTTACCAAAGGTGCCACTAGGCTGACCTTGATATGTTGCGCCCATGGATTCAGCGGCGTCTTCTATTAAAAGTACGCCATACTCATCGCATAAATACTTAATTTCACTGTACTCGGCGCTTTGACCATACAAATTGACAACAACTGCTGCTTTAGGCAACTTCCCAGCCGCAGTACGCTTCTCCAAAGCAAGCTTTAAGGCCTCTGGAGACATATTCCATGAAGTTTGGTCTGAATCAACAAACACAGGAATCGCACCTTGATACAAAATAGGATTAACACTGGCAATAAAAGTAAGCGTAGAACATAAAACCTCATCTCCCGGACCCACGCCTGCTAATTTTAACGCCAAATGAATAGCCGCTGTACCCGAAGATACCGCTACGGCGCCGGCGGAATGACAAAACGAGGCTACCTCTCGTTCAAACGCATCTACATGCGGTCCCAAGGGCGCAATCCAATTTGTAGCAAATGCCTCTTCAATATACCGTTTTTCCCCACCGCTCATATGCGGCGAGGACAAGTATACTCTCTTGTTTTGCTTAACCACAGACCGTCTCCTCCTTTTCATTGCAAAAAGACCAATTTTTTTATAATCGAGCTACAACAGCAGCAACAAAACCGCCAATCAATCGCTTGCCAAAGTTATCTACAAAAATCGTTGATAAATCTTTTTCATTTTTTCCAGTACAGGTTCCAATGCATAAGGCTGAATCGCCGCCCTGCCTTCTTTCCCCATTTGACAGCGAAGCTCCGATTTTTCTGCCAACTTCTGCATGGCATCCGCCAAGGAAAGCGGATCATTCACTGAAACAAGCAAGCCCGTATGCTCATGCCGGACCAAATCATGATTTCCTCTAATATCAGAAGCAATAATCGGTTTACCAAGAGCCATAGCTTCCATAATCGCCCGCGGTAGACCTTCCTGCAGGGAAACCAGTATCAAAACATCACTAGATTCTACAAATTCACGCACGTCTTGACGATAGCCCCAGAAATAAACATCGGACAAATTTCTTTCTTGCACATATTCCTGTAGGGCCACCTCCATTTCTCCATCCCCCAGCAGCCAAAGTTCTCCAGCCACGCCTCGCTTCTGTAGTTCTTCCCAAGCCGCAAGAAGTACGCCATGGTTTTTCCTGGGAATCATTTCCGCTACACAGCAAAAAACACACCCACGCACTTCTCGTTGCAGAAAGTTTGTCTTTGGGATTGCTGTGTCCTTCCATTCACGCAGGTCTACGCCTACTCCTTCTACTAAAAAAACATTCCGATACCAAAGCAACTCTATGGCGTTACGATAATCTTCACGATTGATGACGATGAGCGCACTAGTCCAAAATCGCGCAATAAATTCCGCCGGAAAATAAATTAACCAGTTTAACCAAGGAGCGCCTTTGTAAAAATGAAAACCATGAGCCGTATATAGGATAGGCGCTCCAGAGGCAAAAACCGCCACCATTCTCGTTAAAAAAGATATGATCGGCGTATGCACATGAATCAATGCAAAGTTGTACTGTTGAAAAATTCTTTTTAGTAAATTTCCCGCCTGCCAAATATTCTTAAGGGCAAACGCGCTTCGCGTTAAAGGTATTTCATGCACCAAAATATCTTTCTCTTCAAAAAGTTCCTTACGACAGTTTAGTTGACAAGCAATATGAACAGTAAAGCCCTCTTTTTGAAAATAATCCAAGTACGGCATATGGAAATTCCAAATGTGCGTTGCAACCGACGCAACAAACAAAACATGGCGCTTCATGTACGCGACTCCCTTCGCAAGACCGGAAATTTATTGTTTTCTTTCCATTCATAGAAAACCATTTTCACCAAACTCTGAATCGCATCTGTTGTGATAAATTCGCTTATTGAATAACAGCTTTTGCTTCTTCCGAAAGAGGCAACAAACCTATGCTACCAAAATAAGCTGGCTCTACAACGGCTATTTCACGCAGCTTCTTACCAGGTATAGCCCAGAAATAAAATGCCGCCGCCGTTTTAGGCGCAATTCCTGTGTCCACCAATTGCGGTTGACGAATCCATACGTTGCCAACCGTACTCTGCCAACTATTTAAGTTGTTTTTAAAATCATATACCGCGATAGCTGCGCCAGTTGTAACATTTTTTTTACCTTCGCGGTTGGCATCGACGATCACGGGATCATTAAGATCAATGCGAAAAGATCGATAATCATGCACAAGTACAGCGATACCATTTTTCTTCGCTCCATGCCAGCGAGGCCGTTCAAAGACCAATCTCCCCGGTACAATTTCCGCGCCGGAAATCATAGCTCCCCGCTCGCTCCCATTGTCTTGATGGGCGGTAATAATAATATCTACTGGTGTTTTCAAACCATCAAGACGCCACAAATTAACACTGATACCGGAACCTTGGTTTTCTTCCGTATACGGCTCGATAATACGGATATTTTCAAGAATATCGCTGAGCCGGTTAGGTTCAATATCAATACCAGCTGCAGGAGGCGTTCCATTCGTATGACGCAACTGCGGTCTGATAATTTCAATATTGCGCCCGCAAATCAACGAAATCCCTTGCCGGCGATTATTGAACGCCTGTATATCTACCAACCGAATGTCTTCCGCCAGCTTGTTCACCAACTCGGAGCCAATGTAGAAACCATCTCCCCAGCAATCACTCGCCACCGTACCTTGCACGTTCACTCGTTGAGCGCCGGTAATCATAACGCCCATTCCCCACTCGCCGCTTTTACCCAAATGACTCTGGCGATCACCACGGACTACCCCTCCGACAACAGATACATCATGTACATCGGCGATCTTTAAAACCGCCGACCATTCCGCCGAATTCGGCAGCGCCTGTAAAATCGTCTGCGGTGTCATAAGCAAAGTAACACCGCTATTTAAACAAATAGATCGCACAGCATCCACCATATAAGTTCCCGGTGGAATCCATACACGGCCTCCAGAAGCAGGCAAAGAGTCAATAGCCGCCTGAATGGAGATGGTGTCGTCCTCCCGACCATCACCTTTAGCGCCAAAGGTTCTTACATCAACGGCCCCCTGACTATTTATTGGACCATACTCTTGCACTTTAGGGACAACTATTTGCAACAAAGCAGGAGGCACCTCACTAGCGGCAGCCGTAGGCATTTGCGCAGTCACATCAAGCCCTGTGATTTTTCCCCAGGCTTTTTTCATTGTCTTATTCAGCGCTTCTTCAGTCGGTAAAAAACCAGCCTCATTGGCTACTAACAAAGCCACTAGAAGCATGATTACGAAGTGTTTTACATAGCGCACCATAAGCTACCTCCCTTCGCCTCAAAGTTCATTTCTTTCCGTATCAGAATTAGATAGCTCCACTGCAGAGCCGCGAAATTTTTCCATGGAAAAAGATGCATCATCTTTGTTCACACCTTTTCGTGAAAATACGCGCTGTACGGTTTTAAACAAAATCTTTATATCCAGCCAAAAAGACTGATGCTCCACATACCAAACATCTAAAGAAAACTTTTCCTCCCAGGAAATAGCATTTCGACCGCATACTTGAGCCCAACCGGTAATCCCCGGCAATACATCATGACGTCTGGCCTGTTCAGAAGAATACAAAGGCAGATATTCCATCAGCAACGGCCGCGGCCCTACAAGGCTCATATCTCCCTTTATCACATTAAATAATTGCGGAATTTCATCTAAACTTGATTTACGTAACCAATTTCCAAAATAAGTAAGCCTCTTCTCGTCTGGCAACAAGGCGCCCTGTTCATCAACAGCATTGGTCAGGCTACGAAATTTGTAGATAAAAAATGGCTTACCGTGCAACCCTGGCCGCATCTGCAAAAATAGAACCGGAGAACCTAAATTGACGCGCACAAGGATAGCGACAAGGATGAATATCGGAAGAAAAACAAGCACCGCCCCTGAAGCTACAATTATATCCAAGCATCGCTTCGCCATCTTTCTTTACCTCCGTTCCTCACAAGCTCTGCGAAACTCTTGCCAGAAAGCACCTCGTATAACTTCCACTTTCGCTTCCGCATGTTCAGCCGCTACTGCTAAATTACGCTGTCCTTGCACTTCTCGCCAAGCAGGTTCTAACAATGCCTGTTTCAACAATCGCGCCAACCCCTCAGCATCACCAGGACGATGCAAGCAAGACGCTTCCAGCAGTTCTGAAATACCGCCGACCTGGGACGCAATAGCCGGACAGCCGCGGCCCATAGCTTCCAGAAGAGCCCGAGGAAGCCCCTCTGTCAAACTAGGTTGAATATAGATATCCACTTGATCCAACCAGGCCCCAACTGCATTCTTCGGCAATATTCCATCAAAATAAGTTTCCTGATCAATGCCCTCTTTTACCGCCAACACTTTCCATGGCTTCAAGTCTCCGCCGCCTAAAATGTGAAATTCAAAATAAAAACCTTTCTCTTTCAATCGCCGCAACGCCGCAAAAGCGGTTTTCAGTCCTTTATAGGCTTGTGTAAGTGAGCCTATCATCCCTATACGCAGCACTCTTTTCCCAAGCAATTCCCGTTGCTGTCGCGCCTGTTTATCTATCAAAGTAGAAAAGTCTAACTGCACATCCGAGCAAGCTGCAGTTTTACCGTTACAAGGATAGCGCTTCTGCAAAAATTGCTGTGTCACATATAGTGCAAAAGGCGCCTCCCGTACCATGCGGCGCATGGCAAACTCCGCCCATGGAGCATATAGTTTTCCTAATAAAGATCCATGATGCCAAAAGCCATCAAACGCGCTGGAAACCACTTCTACAGCCCATACTTTTTGCAAACGTTGAGCTACCCCTGCGGCTAAAATCGCCAACTCGCCGTTTCTGACAATCACGCCATCCGCATGCCGTATGATTTTCTCCATTCTCTTTTTCACTTTACGTGAACTAAACAGGCGTGCGCCAGGGTGCTGCGGCACTGGAATTTCAACAAATTCAACCTTCGGACCGCTAGAGCGATCCAATATTTCCCATGATTCTTCTTCTCGCAAAGAACGTACCCGGCCCATAACGACAATTTCATCAAAGTATTGTAAATACCGCAACCAGAGTTCATATGGAAATTGTCCATCCGAATAATATGTGCCGGCCTCGTCGCGACAAAATTTATGGTCGTGTACAAATACAATTTTCATGTCTGTTCATCCATAGCTACAGTGCCTGATTTTTTTTGATACAACAATGCCCCAATCATCAGCATAAACGACATTTGGATCCCGTCCCCCAAGGTAGATACAATAGCTTCCGCCATGCCCATAACCATATAATTGAGCAAAATTAGAATCGGTCCTAAAGCATAGCCATCTGCTTTTATGTTACGCCAAGCATATTTAATGGCTGCTACCAACGCCGCCCATTGCGCAGCTGCAAAGAAAACCAAGGCAATAGGTCCTTTAGATCCTAGCATCCACATATATGTATTGTGAGGATTCACGCCAAATTCATCCATAGCGGTAGTACCTATACCAAAAACTTCAATATGCCGTAAAATCATTTGCCAAACTTCATTTCGTCCGGATAACACATCATCGTCCGCTGCTT
Organism: uncultured Anaeromusa sp.; assembly: GCF_963668665.1. NCBI lineage: Bacteria > Bacillati > Bacillota > Negativicutes > Selenomonadales > Sporomusaceae > Anaeromusa > uncultured Anaeromusa sp. Next base: position 734,653 of record NZ_OY764901.1, read on the forward strand.
TATTGGCAAATTTACTCAAAAGACTCCCCAATAAACCTCCGTTTTGTGCGTCAACATACCCTACCGCCAGCGGCAATGACACAGCAACTCCTGCGACGAGAACGGCACTAAGGACAATCCATGTTCGGTACCGCTTCGCCTCAGCAAACAGAGAGAGGAAGAAAACACCGTATAAAATCATACCTGTTAAAAAACTAGTCCGCGAGTTAGATGCCAAAATTAACCCGCCTAAAATCACCAATATACCGATTAAAATCATCTTGTATAGTACACTCGACCATAACGCCCTCTGTTCCGCCATCACGCCGCGCAGCCACGCCAATACGGCTGCCGCCATCGTTACAGAAATCATGCCCAAAGCATTGGGGTTATCCAAAACTCCCTTGTATGGATATAAAAGTGGATACTTAGAAACAGAAACGATCAAATAAGGCAAAAAACCTAAAAAAACGCCAAGCAATACTACTTTCACAGCTCGTTCTTTAGCTAGCTGCGGAAATGCGGTAAAAATAACCAAAGGGACCCCCAACAATTGCCAAACTTCCGGTACAAGCTCATTGTCATTTAATACAGCTGAGGTTAGTGACATGGTCGAAAATCCGAACCATAAATACATAATTAACAGTCGCCTCCGCGGAAAATCACCCCATTCGTATCGAGATAGCACAAGCAACAAACCAGCTAACGCCATCGCGACAATCGGACGGTAAGCAGGAGAATTGGCCGGATCCAACGCAAACAAGTGCAATACGCCAATTAACGCAGAAACAATGAGCACCAACAAAGCCGCCATGGTCTCATACTCTCCTATTCTTCCAAATTTGAATACTGGCTAACAATCGCTTATCAAGCAATCCCGCCAACAATATCGCCCAGCCGGATACGCACCGTGGATAGTTCCATAAATAAGTCATTCCTTTTTTGAAGCCATTATACCTATCTCCTGACAAAAAGAGAAAAAAAACTTCGGCTTTCCGGTACAAACGCCTTCGTTCCGGCGCACAACACTTCAAGGCATCGCCATGACGCTGCAGTAAATTCCCTGTAGCTGCAGCTTGATCCTTAGCATGGCGGAGTAATTTTTCAATACCGTCTACCATCGAAAGATTACTATCTCTATTGGCGCTATCCGTATGAATTTGCGCCACAACATCCGGCACCATGCGCGTTTTGAACAGTTTGGCAAAATCTAGTAAGTAAGAGGCTTCAAACGCCAAACTATCAGGAAAGCGAATTTGCGCAAAAGCTTCTTTCCTCGTGCAATGGAAAAAATCACTAGGATTCCATACTGCACTCTTTTGCAAGTACGCCTCATATGACAAGATACATTCTTGCGGAGTCGGTTCCGGCGACAGCCCCCCGTCGTCGCGACAATACAAAAAACCAAGCCGTGCAATATCTTCTGCGCATTCTTGTGCATAGTCGCGAATACGCCCTAATGCATCTGGCAACAGTTCATCGTCACTATCCAGAAAAAGCACCCATTGACCTCGAACAGCTTCAATACCTGTATTGCGAGCCGGTCCCACACCGCGATTTTGCCTATGCCGCAACAGTACAATTCTTTCATCCTGTAATCCTTGTACTAGCGAACAGGTGTTATCGGTCGAGGCATCATCTACAACTATCGCTTCCCATGACGAAAACGATTGCTTTTGACAACTCCTAAGAGCCCGCAATATTTCACCTTCCCTGTTCCAAACCGGAATAACGATACTAAAGTAAACTTCATTCATGATCCAGCCTCTTCTTTTTTTACCCGCCAAGCCTTCAAAAAAAAAGTTGCAATCATATAGCAACAAAGAGATACTAAATGGGCTGCCACATATGCATAACCAAGTCCTATTGCCCCTTCGCTCTCTACCGTTGCAGCCGTCACTCCTAGCAAAGTGGCGCTCCAGAGAACAATTACTCCTACTTGCCACCAGAGACGTCCATGAACAAAAAGAGTCTGATAAAAACTATTCGCTGCTACTTCAATCACCGACATAACAGCGATCACAGCTAATACTCCCACTCCTCCGGAATACCCTTTCCCAAAGGCAGCCAAAATCCATGGCGCCAGTAAAACAGCACTTATCGCCACAATTACCGCAGCGCAAATTGTCACAACAATATTAATCCAAAATAGCCTTGCATACCCATTGTTTGTTTTCTCTCCTGCCACCGAGCACAACATAGGCGACGCCACACGTGTTACAAGACTAGGAAAAAAAATCACCAAAGAACGTATATTCCCAGCAACAGCAAACAGAGCCAGTTCCGCCAGACCATGCTCCTGCCGAACAAGAAGCGCATTTCCCATCCAAACCGCCATAGAACCAATAATGCCCGAAATAGCTGCAGGAAAAGCAAAAGACATCAAAACCGTCATTTCTCGCCCCAACTGAACATAGCTAACTTTGACGCCATAGTTGCGCATCTCTTTTCTCAAAGCCTTGTGATACAAAACCCAATTTAGAAAGGCCGTTAGACCTAGAGCGCTTGCTGCGCCTGCCAGGCCCCACGACCAAATAAACACCCCTGTACAGATCAAGGAAAACAAAGTTTGAGCACAATTCAAGAAGGCCAGTTTCCGAAAGGCTTCAAATCCCATCATGGCCCCTATTTGATATCCATTAAGAGTTGTAAACAAAATATATACGGCCGCCATTTGCAAAGGATCTACCAAATGGGGAGCTTGCAGCGGTCCATTGGCAATTTCAAAAGCAAAAAAGAATAAACTGCCCGCAAAAACAAAACTTACACTACCAGCTATAAGTTGACACAAGCCGAGAATACGCCCCATCTTCTCCAAATCATCCGACTTGAGTTCAGCAATATATTTAGTAGCCGTCCATCCTAGTCCTAATCCCGCAACTGTGGCTAACATGTACACGGTACTTTTAACAATCGAAAAGGCGCCAAACTCATCTACTCCAAGCAGCCTTGCTGCCAAAATAGAGATGGCTAGGTTTCCGACCGAGACAATTACCACATCCAAAAAATTCCATTTTATGCCTTGAAGCAAACGACTCATTATACTTTTCGGCTGCGTCTCAGTCACGGTCTTCCTCCCCGACAAAGCGTGTTCCTATGCAAGATGAGCTAAAAAACACTTCCTGCAGCGACTACCCTGCCGTTCCCAGTTCTTTCTTCTCCTGCTTTGGACAAGTATAAGTAGGCACTAGTTGCATTAATAAATTTCTAATTTCTCCATCATCTTCTGCCGGTTCCAACAACGCCAAAATTGATTCCACTTTTTCTGAATCATCCGGTTGCAACTTTGCTTTGTATATTTTTTCATAATGCGTTGCTGTATGCTCTTCTTCACGTGAAAGTATCTCTTCGTATAATTTCTCACCAGGACGCAACCCTGAAAACTCAATATCAATATCCTTATAAGGCCGATATCCCGACAATTCAATCAGCGCACACGCCAAATCCACAATTTTCACAGGATCTCCCATATCCAAAACAAATACTTCGCCTCCCTGAGCAATCGCTCCTGCCTGCAAAACTAATTGCGCCGCTTCCGGTATCGTCATAAAATAGCGTTCCATATCTGGATGAGTGACTTTAACCGGCCCACCATTCGCAATTTGTTTACGAAAGAGAGGAATTACACTGCCGCGGCTTCCTAATACATTACCAAAACGCACTGCCGCAAATTTAGTTTTCCCTTTCTGATTGAGTTGGCAAATAAGGATCTCCGCTGCACGTTTAGTAGCGCCCATGACACTAGTTGGATTAATAGCTTTGTCTGTCGAAACCATCACAAACCGTTCCGCACCGTTTTTTAATGCCGCACAAGCAACCGTCCTAGTTCCAAAAACATTGACATGCACCGCTTCTATAGGCTGCGCCTCCATTAACGGCACATGCTTATGCGCCGCAGCATGAAAAACAATTGCCGGCCGATATTTTTCAAAAATATGATTAATACGCCTTGAATTGCTCACGTCGGCAATAACGGCTTCTATTAATAACGCAGGATAATTCCAGCGCAATTCTTGCTCAATATCATAAATGTTATTTTCGCTTTTTCCTAATAAAATCATCTTTCCAGGAGACAACTTCGCAACCTGCCTGCAAATCTCCGAACCAATGGAACCGCCAGCTCCAGTTATAAGAACCGTCTGCTTTTCCAAACACGCACGCATGCTTTGCACATCGAGCATCGCCGCTTCTCGTCCTAATAAATCCGAAAGGTTAATCTCTCTCAGCTTTCGCAGCGACACTTCCCCATCCATCATTTCCCGGAAACTCGGCACAACTTTTACGCTGCAATTAGCCTCCCGACACAACAACACCATTTGTCTCAACCATACTTTATCACTGCGATTCATAGCTACGACAATTTCATCTACACTTTTTTCTTTAACAACATCTTTTATCGCGCGGCGATCACCCAGAACAGGAATGTTATTGAGAATTTTCCCTTCATACATCGGATTATCAGTAATAAAACCGACAATCTCTCTCTTATTTCCATAGTGGGCGCGAATCTCCTTAAGCATCGCCACGCCAAGGCGGCCAGCTCCTACAATAAGAATTCGCTTTACAATCACATCCTTAGCCGCCTTGTTTATACTTGTTTGCCGCAAATACAACCGACTAAGACCTACACCGCCAATATTCAACAACGCATGCACCAAATAGGCACTGCGTGGTTCAACCACATCCAAAAACATGGCAACTCCCAAGAATAAAAACTCGCCAGTTACCACTGCCCCAACAATGGCTACTAGTTCATTCACACCGGCATACTTCCATACACGACGGTAAATATTAAAAACATAAAAGATAGCTAACTGAAATACAACAATAGCTGGAAGCGCATATAAAAGAGGAAGTAGAAAATAATCCGGAATGGCGCCATCAAAACGAAGCCATAATGCAACCAACGGCGTAACACTCAAAAGTACGGCGTCAAAAAGAACCATGCCTGTAATATATAGCTTTTGCTTCACTGTCAGCCATCTCCTCTCTATTGACCGTTCTAGAAAAAGCTAGTTAAACTCCCCTTCAGGCAGGTCCTGCAACACTACGCCGAGAAAAACAGCATTAGCCCGTTGCAACAGCGCTTGTACTTTTTTAGCTGCTTTTACACGCACTACTCTAGAATCAAGCACAAAAACAACCCCATCTACTTTCGAAGCTAAAGCGCAGGCGTCAGAAGTAATTTCTCTAGAACCCATGACTAATGGGGAACTTGAAACAAGCACGTAATCCGCCATTTTCTCCAATTCCCCGAAAATGTCCCGCAGGCCGGAATGTCCTAATATCGTAAATGGATCTATGGGTAAACGACCTGGAGCCAAAATGGAAACATTCTCAATGCCTGTAGGCTGAAGCGCTTCCTCCAACGTTCTATCTCCGCTCACCACTTCACTCAGTCCGATTTGACGTATGTTAACCATGTCGCTTAGAAAGGGGGTTCGCAGATCGCAATCGACCAAAATCACTTTTTTCCCGGCATAAGCTAATGAAGCCGCCGTGTTTAGCGCCGTCAATGCATTGCTATTCCCTTTTTGCGCACTGACAAAAAGAATCTTCTTCGCTTGCTGATTCTGAAGATTTCCGCGTAAAACTCGATATGCTTCTGACACAGCGGACTGCTCGCGATCTTGAATAATATAAGTTCCCTTAATCACGTTTCACCCTCCGTCCCCCTTGGCTAATGCCAAACCAACGAGCCCAACAACTTTGTTCCGTTTTGGCAGAAAGCGGCGCTCCAGGAATTCCTCCAATTACTTCCAGACCTAAATATTTCCGCACATCACGCGCAGTATCAATTGTTTTATAAAAATACTCCGCAATAAATGTGCCCGTAACACCGCTAAATAAGCCTAATAAAAGTCCCACTGCCAAATTCAGCATTTTTCTAGGTTTTACCGGCGTTTCCGGCAAGGACGCCATATCCACTACTTGGGCATTCGTTGGCTGAGTGACCTCTGAAATACGAGCCTCTTCATATTTTTTCGCCAGCATGGTGTAAGTTTGTTCCGCAATAGAATAGTCGAGCAACAAGCGCGCCAAACCTTGTTCCTTTGCCGGAAGCAAAAGAAGTTCTCGTTTTGACTCTTCTTGCATGCGATCAATAGCGCTGCGTTGCGCACCAGCTACTGCCAAATCAGACTCTGCTTGAATGCGATTTTGCAATAATGTTTGATGCACCGGACTAACAGAAGGCGATTCCTGGTTGATTACCTTGGCGACCTCCGCCTTAAGCTTATTTCTGGTTTCTGCTAAGGTTGCCTGCAAAGTCGTTACTCTCGGATGATTCGCTGTCAACGTTTTACGCAAACCTGCCATTTCTACTTCCTGTTCCGCCAAGCGATTTTTCAACTGCTGAATCAGCGCATTATCCGCGATAGCTCCAGGACTCTGTCGTGACATCTGCCCGGCATTGGTTTGCACTCTCGCCGCTCCGGCCGCTAAGGCCAAACGATTTTCCGAATCTTGTCGAACCAAGGCCATCTGCTTATCCAAATACAGGTTCGTCTCTTTACTTAATACGACCGCGCCGGTTTTCTTTTTATAGTCTACCAACGCCTTATCTACCTTATCTAGATCCCGCTTGGCTTCTGCCAAACGGTCTCCTAAAAACACCCTTGTCCCTTTTCCTTCGGCTCGAACAATCTCTGTCAACCGCTCATTAAATGTTTCGATAAGCAAATTTGCAATGCTTTGCGCTTCTTCAGCACTATTAGCCTGCACTGTTACATTAAGAATTTCGCTGTTTTTTACCGGCTGTGCTTCAATTCGCTTTATTATCGCATCATAAGAAGGTTTTTCATCCTGATCTCCATAGTATTTTTCAATAACCGCTTCCACTACAGTACGGCTTTTCATCACTTCCGCATAGGTATAGATTTGCTGCCGCATGATATCGTCCACATTCATGGTTCCCACAGTATCATTCGCGCTACGAGAATACTTCACCCGCATCGTGGCAGTTGCTTGATATTGCGGCGGTAGAATATGGTTCAACGCAAAGGCCGCACCTATAAAAAGGGCACACGCACAATAAATAATCTTGCTATGCCGTCGCACAACATCTACCAACTGACGCAATTCCCACTTTTCTTCCATAAGCCTACTCCTTTTCCCAAACTAATCCGCTAACATAAAACTTCTCGTTATATTCCATTATTATTCACTTGCGTCCAATTGTGAACCAACCACGTCGGATACACCAGGGAAATAACATCCTCGATAATATTTACTTTATGGTGTTCTGTTAAAAAGACAATATCCCCATCATTCAAAACATAATTTTTGCTCGTATCTCCACGCTTCAACAAATCCAGCAAGTTGACTAGTTCTGGTTTTTGAGGCTTGTCTTTACGCACTATGTATACCTTAGTTTTTAACGCGTCCTTGGTCCATCCTTGGGCGGCGCCAATAGCATCCATCAAATTATGTTCTCGATCCAATTCATAAGCTCCCGCGCGATTTACTTGGCCCAAAACATAAACTCGTGTTGTGTGAAAATTAATAACATTCAACGTTACAATTGGATTCTCATAATAATAAGCTAATAGTCCCTTTACCTTGTCCGCTGCCTCGGTGGGAGTTAAACCGGCAATCTCCACATCTCCAATAAGAGGCATACCCACTTTCCCGTCACTGCGAATGGACAGTTCTGGAATATTCAAATCACTTACACCGAAAATATGAACTCCAATAACATCTCCCGCTCCTAATATGTAATCGCTCGCTGAAACTCCGCGCACGGAAAAGGCAAAAATCAAAAGAGCCATTACTATCCATCGCCTCATCCACTTTTCCTCCCAATTTCTTTGCTATACTCTTCTCCATACTAACTTTGCCGCGAATCCCCCATCAGTGTATAATATTGTGTAATCGATATTTCAACGAAGGGATTTGCAAACTATGAAAAACTTTCTATTTCTCTGTTTCTGCGGGCTTCTTTTACTTTCCTCCACGGTTCTGGCCGCCCCAGCGCCAGCTCCCTCCGCAGCAATCTCAGATACGATACAAAAATCATTTAAAAATCACATCCAAACCGAGCTATCCCCTATTTATGCCACTTATGAAGGGGCCCGCTACAGCCTTCTATTTCTCAAAGGAGATGCTCTGCTAGGCACTAAGGATGGTTGGATCAAAACGAAAACCTTATTGCATAAAACTTATAAACTTACCGTAACCGTAGTACCAAATTCAAGTTCACCGCAAGGAACCTTTGAAATTAATAGCAGCACCTATATTTACCCTCGCTCATCGTCGGCTGAAACTGCAGCAAAACAAATCAAACCATCAAGTACAAAGGGAGATACGTATCGCTACACCTTTCTCTATGAAAATAATCAATGGAAGCTAATAACCGCTAAAAGTTTTGACTCCGTACAGCGGATCTGGTTTGTGAGTGACAAGGATTTTACCAAAACGTTACGCTGTCCTGATGAAAAGCGCTAACTTACGGTTCTGCACTATTTGCCGCTTGTTGCTCCATTTTCTTCAGTTTTGTTGACTCTGCTTTTGCTTTCATATTATACAAAGTAATTTTGTCAATCTCTTTAATATCTACATCAATCCAGCTGTATTCTCGTCCATTTCCGTTCACGCCTCTCAGATCCCAGCTGCCAATTGCTCCCGCAGACCAGAAGATCACATCTTGTTTATTTTTACGTAGAATTTTACCATGCAAAATATCATTGCTCCGGGTCATCTTCCGATGCGGCGTTACATATAGCTCATACAAATCGTCGTCAGTTTTATTTATCACCGTAAACCGAGCCGCATCCGTCAAGCCGCCCCCAAACAAAAAAAGCAGCAATATCCAGGCAACCGTTCTCCTCCATTGCATCAGCCGCACTCTCCTTTACAGCAAAACTCACTTAACACTTTTGTCGGGTGCAAGAAGAAACGTTCCCTCTCAATGTATCATGTTATGAAACTCCAAAGATTATTATACCTGCTTAAGTTAGTTTTAGCACGTAAAATTCCAGTTAAAGTCCCGGGCCAAAGGTCTTGTATTTGTCTTTGTGAAAACCTTTTTTTCAAAAATGACTCGCCACTTTTCATGACAGTAACTGCCTCAAGTAGGCTTCCTTCAGACGATCCACTACTTTGAGGTAGCGTTCGGTCATCATGCTCTCGCCGCGGACACCGGACGCCAATTGCACGCTCAGCCAGTACAGATCAATCCCCGGCCTCAAATCGCTAACCAAACGCAAGTAGGCGGCCTTGCGCACCAAGCGCACCTCTTCCTGGACGCTGCGATCGGCGTCCAGCTGCTTCAAGCCTTCTAAAATCACCGTTGTCGAAGAACGCGGCAACATCTGCAGATAGAAGGGAACGCTCTGGCTTTCAGGCTGCCAGGAATAGCGCCTCCCTTCAGCTAGAAGAGAGACCTCTTGCGGCTGCAGGCGTACCCAGCCGCCTTCTCCTTGTTTTTGCAGCACAATGCCGCCTTGTTCATCGCGCACCGTTACAAGGCTTTGGGGTTCACCCACCCAGACCAAGTCCACGCTATACCCGGGCAACAGGGACGCCGACGTTCCCGGACGCAGCACCGTATCCTCGCGGCTATAGGCAAGCCCCCGCAGGGGTTCCTTGCGCAAATACTCCACATACTGAGGCACTACCGTCCACAAGGAATCAAAGGCAACCTCCTGGGGCTGCAAAACCACGCCACCCCCTTCCCGAGGCTGCGCCTGCGCCAAGGGGTGCAGCACCAAAGGCAGCTTAGACAATGCACCGCCCATGAGAATATCTCCCGCTACCAATGGCATATCTTCCTGCGCCGGAATGGCCGCTCCTTGATGTATTACTTTCCAGCCCGCCACATTGCCTGTCACATACGCCAATGGAGCTGCATAAGAAATACTGCACCAACAAAGCAAGAAAGCTAAAACTACCCCGCATCTGCCCATTGCTTCCGCCCCCAGTTCTTCTATTTTCCCTTTTATTTCGGCGTCCTTGCGGCAACCCCCTCTCCGGCTGGGAAAAAAACAGATTTTGTATTATAATAAAGTCAGCTGATTTTATTGCAAAGGACGAATGCCATGGGTTATTATGATTTGAGCCACAGCATGGGACGCTGGATCTCCTTCATTTATCGAATGTCCCAATCCTACGTGGATCAATATTTCAAACGCTACAATCTCAGCAGCGGTCAGTTTGCATTTCTCTTGCTGCTCTACCGTGAAGACGGACGCAAGCAAGATGATCTGGCCAAAGCCATTGACATGGACAAGGGAACTACCGCCAGAGCGCTGGCCAAGCTGGAAGCATCCGGCTACATTGTCCGCATCCGCGACGAAAAGGACCGCCGCGTCCTGCGAGTACATTTGACGGACAAGGCCCGCGAAGTGCGCAAGCCTATTTACGATGTACTGCATCGCTGGAACGAAGTCTCCGTCCTCGGCCTGACGCCGGAAGAAAATCAAACGCTCCTAACGCTGCTGCGCAAAGTCAGTTTGAACATCCGCGACCAGAAAGAACGCGGCTGGCAAGCGCCCTTGCGCGACGCTTCCGAGCTTCTGGAAGAGTCCCCCAAAAAAGACTAGCAAAAAACTCGATCAAAAAGAGCGCTATGCCTCAACGGCATGCGCTCTTTTTTACTATCTCACTGAGCCCGAACTGACTGGCCCACTTTCTTATCTTCGCCAACAATATGGTCAATCAGCCAATTGGCGATAAAATCCATAATCTGTATAAGGTACGCCTCTTGATTTTCGTCCACAGCGGACAAATCCACCGCTTCCACCTGCGCCAAAAAGTTCTGGTGCAATATTTTATGCGAAAAACGTTTTTTATATCTTGCTTTTTGCATAAGCCCTTCTTCAAAATGAAAATGATACACCGTATACTCTTTCAATTCCTGTAAAATCTCTACAATCTGGTCATATTTATCAAGCGCTAGTTCATTACGCATTAATTCGTATACCCGATTGGCAATATCGATTAGTTTCTGATGCTGTTCATCAATTTCCGCCACGCCTACTTCATATTCTTCTTTCCATTGCAACATTTGCTAACACCCTTTCCGCCACACATCCAGAACCCATTTTAAACTGACTTGATTATACCATACATCCCCTGAACATTTCCAAATAAATTCTTAATTAGTTTTCATTATTAAATGCTTTGCTTAACCTTTATCTCTTCCTCATACCAAGCAACGCCATTGCCTCCCTGGCTCTTTACACGATACATCGCCAAATCGGCCAATTGCACCAGCTCATCCCAGCTGCTGGCGTGCTTCTCCGACATGGCCAAACCCAAACTTACGGTTGTCTGAATGATCTTACCCGCCCCCCAGGGAACGAGCAAATTCTCCGCTTTTTGCTGCACGATCTTCGCGGTAGCCGTCAAAGCCTGCCGATCCGCTTGTTGCATAACCACCAAAAATTCATCGCCGGCATAGCGGAACAGCGCCGCTTCCGGCTGCAAGTTTTGCTTGATTTCTTGGGCTAGAGAGACTAAATAGCAATCGCCTGCTCGATGTCCGAATGAATCGTTAATATCCTTAAATTTGTCGATATCGATCATCATCACCGCGATCGCCCCTTGCCGCCGCGAATACAGTTGGGCAAAATAACCGTCCATCGCCCGTCGGTTCGGCACGCTGGTCAGCGAATCGGTTTCCGCCTGCTGCTGGACCTGCAGGCTCATCTTGTGCATAATCATCCAAAACATTCCCAGAGACAACGCGACATACAAACAAAGCAGGCCCGCTAAAGGCAACGTATGCCATAAACTGTTCTGTACCTGCGCTTCATGCGACAAGGGTTCTATAAAAGCAGCCACAACGCGGATCGCCATAATTCCCATGTTCGCGAAAAACACGCCGCGCAAAAACCGTTTAGGCGCTTCTTCTTGCTCTCCATTTGTACGAAGCATCAGTACGCCAAGAATACACAGGCAAGCAGACAGCACACTGTAGCAAACGATACGCCATTCTAAGGAAGGAAGAAAATACGTAAAAAAAGACGCCAAGCCCAACTGTACAGCCACTATGCTTAACGCCCAACCGCGGTAAAGACCAGGCTGGCCTATATAATACCCCAACCCTTCCTGCAGCGCCACTTGGCCGCCAAGCAAAAGCACATTGCATACAACAATAGAGAAAAAATCAGGTATCGCGTAACGCAACGCCAACAACGCCGTACCCAATAGAAAAAACAGCTGACTTACACTCCAAAAGCCAGTAATATTGCGCATCGAAGATGTATAGCGCCACGCCAGCAGCATAACCAAGCTGTTAACGGCAGCCACCAACATTAGGGAAATTACAAGCGTTCTCAAGTCCAATTGCATCGCACAACTCCTATTTGCTCGCTCCAGACTTCCACAACCGTTTCAACCCCTATCCCCTGCTTCTAGTTTTTGCTGAAATGATTTTCACATTGCTTTGAATCAACGCATTTTCTCCTTTCCTATATTCCCGTTCACACCTAAAAGTCCTGCAGCAATGGGTACTATGTCTTAAAAAAAGCAAGCTGTTTGCCAGGCAAACAGCTTGCTTTGAATGGATCCTCTTTCTTCATTCGGTTGTCATCTGCAAAAAATACTGGTGAATGCGGTCATCAGTAGTCAGTTCCGGATGAAAGGAAGTTACTAACATCTTCCCTTGGCGAGCAATGACTGCTTTGCCATTCACCTCTGCCAAAACTTGCACGGCTGGCCCCGCCTGTTCCAGATAAGGAGCGCGAATAAATACGGCGCAAATGGGCTTCTCACCAGCTTCCAGCTCCGGTACAAACAAATCCGCTTCAAAGCTTTCCCGCTGCCGCCCAAAGGCATTGCGCCGCACCCTAGCGTCAAAAAGCCCCAGACGCGGCTGATCGCTGCCGATAATATCCCGGCAAAGAAGAATCATACCGGCACAAGTTCCGTAAATGGCCATGCCTTCTGCATACCGTTCTTGAATTTTCTCCAGTAAACCGAAGGCCACCATAAGCTTGCCAATGGTCGTACTTTCCCCTCCCGGCAGAACCAGACCATCCAATCCTTCCAACTCCGCTGCCTTACGCACTTCGCAGACTTTTGCCCCACAGCGTTCCAGCATCTGCTTATGCTCTCGAAAAGCGCCCTGCAGCGCCAATACCCCGATTTTCATCGTTCTACCAGCCGCGTTCCTGCATGCGCTCATGTGCAGGAATCACGTCAATCTCAATACCGACCATGGCCTCTCCCAAATCGCGAGAGATTTCCGCCAACATCTTCGGATCGTTATAATACGTAGTCGCCGCTACGATGGCCTTGGCCCGTTTCACAGGGTCCCCGGATTTAAAAATGCCGGAGCCCACAAACACGCCGTCGCAGCCCAACTGCATCATCAATGCTGCATCTGCCGGAGTAGCAATGCCTCCAGCGGCAAAGTTAACTACCGGCAGACGGCCTAAGCTGCGCACTTCCCAGACTAGCTCCAAGGGAGCTGCCATGTTTTTAGCAAACGAGGCCACTTCTTCTTCCGGCAAGTTCTGCAGCACTCTGATTTCACTGGAAACCATGCGCATATGTTTGACTGCTTCCACCACATTGCCTGTTCCCGGTTCGCCTTTGGTTCGAATCATGGCCGCGCCCTCGCCAATGCGCCGCAGCGCTTCGCCCAAGTTTTTAGCCCCGCACACAAATGGCGCCTTAAAATTATGTTTATTAATGTGGAACTTATCATCTGCAGGCGTAAGAACTTCGCTCTCGTCAATATAGTCAGCTCCAAGAGCCTCTAAAATCTGCGCTTCCACAAAATGCCCAATTCGCGCCTTAGCCATAACCGGAATGGTCGCCACTTCCATAATCCGCTGCACTACCGTAGGATCAGCCATGCGGGCTACGCCGCCAGCGGCTCGGATATCCGCCGGCACCCGTTCCAGCGCCATAACGGCGCAAGCACCGGCCTCTTCCGCAATTTTCGCCTGCTCCGGCGTTGTAACATCCATAATCACGCCGCCTTTGAGCATCTCCGCCAACCCGGCTTTCACTCGAAAGGTTCCTTGTTGCATCGTACTTCCTCCTATTACTTCCCTCAGCGAAAAGTTAACAGTTCCGCCTCAGGTCTCTTGAAAAATCAAGCGTTTTGCAAAACACAACTGTAGTATAAACCAAATCTGATCCTATTGAAATATACAGAAAAAGCATTTAATGCAAGTACAGATTTGCAAAAAACAAGGCTGCAGCCAACTTTTTCAGAAGTTTAGCCACAGCCCTAACCAATTCGCTTATGTAGTTTACGCAGTTCCTTCGGAATGTTTTTTCAATTGCCGTACAATGTCTCGCGCAAAGGGGCCCAAATCTCCTTCGGCATAGGACTTTAGCGTCCCTGCCGCCACTTGGCTGATGGCGCTTTGAATGACTGCGGGATCGCAAACGTCCAGTTTATGACGCAGCGTGCTCTCAATATGCACCGCCGCCTCCAGCGCCGCCTGCGTAGCAATACGGTTGATTTCCGTCACTACGTCCGCCACACCCACGCAGGTTTTGCCCACAGGCGAAAAAAGCTCCTTCGCCAGAGAAACCAGCTTCTCGGGTCCCTGATCGATCACGATCACTGGATGCTCCCCTTGCGCCATATGATCCGCCTGTCCGACAATTTTTACGCCCAGCGATCGCAGCGGCTCTTCAGTAGCTACATCCAGTTGTTTGCGGCTTAATGCCGTTGCCACGGAAAGCACGGCATAAGGACGCTCCAGCTTGGCCAGCGTATTTAAAGCCTGCGCCGCCACCGGTCCCGGCACAGCCAAGACAACAATCGCCTCCTCCGGCAACTGCTCTTTGGCTGCAACCGCCGTCACGCCCAGTTCCGCCGCCGCTTCGTGCGCCACCTTTTCATCTCGGTCAAAAAAGATAATTTCATGCTGGTTCTTCCACAATAAGCCTAGCGCACGCCCTAACCGGCCTGCACCGATAATGATAATTCTCATTTCGCCGCCTCCCTTAGGGAACCACTATTTTTTTACGAATTACGCAGCTCTTTCAGTCTTCGTTCCACCCATTCTCGACGCGTAGCGTCGTCACCGGCGTATTTGAGATACTGTTCATAAGCGCCAATGGTTTCTTGCAGCAACTCCTGCCCCCAGCCGCCTTGCTTGCGACTCAGGCTTTCCAGCGCCAGCGCCTTGCTATAGTACGCCAAGCCATATTCCGGCTGCAAAGACAACGCCTTGCGGAAATCCGCCAACGCTTCATTTTCTTTCTGCTGCCGCAAGAACAGAGCGCCGCGATTATGCCAGAACATAGCCTGTTCCGGCTGAACCTCAATAGCCCGCGCATAATTATCAATTGCGCCGTTCAGGTTTTCTCCCGCCGCTTGCAAGTTAGCCAATTGATAGTACGCCATAGCCAGCTTCGGTTCCGCCTGCACCGCGGCGTTATAATCTGCCATAGCGCCTTCGTTGCGTCCTAATTTCCGCTGCACATTGCCGCGGTTGTAAAGCCAATATGCCTGTCCGGGCTGCCGTTTCAGCGCTTCGTCATAATCAATCAAGGCGGCTTCCCACTCGCCCAGATACATCAGCTCTCCCGCCCGAGCTGCCAACAGATCCGCCCTGCCAGCCAACAGGCCCATCGCCTGCCCATACGCCTCCGCCGCTTTTTGATGCTGCCCCAAAGCAGCCAACGCACGCCCTTTGTAGATAAAGCCGTCTGGTGACAGCGCACTATTGAGAGCGGCTTTGGCGTAATCGTCTGCCGCCTGCTGCCACTGCTCTAACGCCAAGTACGCATGGCCTCGCTGTTCATACCAGGACCACGAAGCAGAAGATAATTCCAAGGCCTGATTATAATCTTCCAAGGCCTCTTGATACCGTTTTTGGGCATAGCGGGCATTGCCCCTTTTAACATAAACAGCTGCCGACTTTTCTTGTTGAAGCACCGTCCCGTAAACCGTTTCTGCTTGAGCGTAGTCTTGCGCCGCATAGGCGCTGTCCCCTTGCTGCAACAAGGTCGCCGATACCGGCGCCTTCGCTGCGGGCTTTGCCGCTCCAAACGCCTGGGGCAGGCATAAGCAGCAAGCCAGTACCAAGACTGCGCCGCCTTTTTTCCAGTTTCCGAGCACGATCATTCCCCCTTTATTCCATCGCAATTGGACTTCATCAAGGCGCCTCTTTGGGCGGCGGCGCCGTAGGCGGCTGCGTTGCCGCTTTCCCTTTGCCACCCGGCTCTTCTAAAGGCCGATCTTCCAAACGCAAAGCCGGCAACTGCCCTTTGGGGTCTTTGGCGCCTGCACCGGACGTCCCTTTTTCGCTTTCCTTCGTCTTATCCGCTTTCATCTCTCCGTCCAGGATAATAGCATCCTTAAGCTCTTCCGGCGGCAGTTGACTGGCCTGGGACGGACTCAGCTCTCCCAGCCCCTTATTGAAGCCGCCTGCCGGACTGGGGAAATCCCTTACCGGCAACTTAGCGGTGGCCGCCTTCATAAACTGACGCCAAATGGAAGCCGGATTCTCACCGCCGGTAATACCGCCCAGGCTGCGATTATCATCCGCCCCCAGCCAAACTACCGCGGCCAAATTCGGCGTAAAACCAGCAAACCAGGCATCTTTATAGTCGTTGGTTGTTCCCGTCTTGCCTGCCGCAGGACGGCCGATGCCAGCGCCGGTGCCGGTCCCCCGGCTAATGACGCCCCGCATCATATCCACCAGCACGGACACGGCCCGGCTGTCTACTACTTGGGTGCTTTGAGGCCGATTGTCTTCCAAAACTTTTCCATTCCGGTCCACTACCTTCAAGATCGCCATCGAAGGCGCCCGCGCGCCTTGATTAGCCATAACGCCATAGGCCTCCGCCAATTCCAACGGCGTAACACCCCGTGTCAGACCGCCCAGCGACATGCCCAGCGTCATATCATTCACGCTGCCGCTTTTGACCAACGTAGTAATGCCCATTTTCTCCGCATTTTCTACAATTTTTTCCGGGCCTACCTGCCGCGCTAAACGCACCGCCACCACATTGAGAGACTGCTCTAAGGCTTGCCGCAGCGTTACAACGCCGCGAAAACGCCCGTCATAGTTTTGCGGCGCATAGCTGCCAAAGGTCACCGCCCGGTCATCAATGCGCGCCTCCGGCGACACGCCCTGCTGCAGCACCGACAAATAGACAAAAGGCTTAAACGCCGATCCCGGCTGCCGCTCCGCCAAAACCGCCCTGTTAAATTGATCGGTTCCTCGTCCGCCCACCATCGCCCGAATAGCTCCGGTAGACGGTTCAAGCGCAACCAGCGCTCCTTGCGGCTGTTGTACGCCGCCTTCCGAGGTATGACTCTTCGGCAGTTGGCTCCACAAGGCCTGCTCCGCCGCCTGCTGCATCTCGGAATCCAACGTAGTGTACACCTTTAAGCCGCCGGAATACACCATGCGAGCGCCGTATTTTTCAATCAAACGCTGCGTCACATAATCTACAAAATAAGACGCTGTTGTTTCTTGCTTACGAGCCCCGCTGCCGCCATAGCGCAATTCTACCTTGGCGGCCTTGGCCGCGTTCAGGGAATCCAAATAATTGTATTTAACCATCTGTTCCAGCACAACCTGCTGGCGCTCCTTGGCTCCTTTGGGATTGCGCAGCGGCGACAGCTCGCTGGGCCGCTGCGGCAAACCGGCCAGCATGGCGCATTCCGCCAAAGACAGTTCGCGCACGTCCTTGCCAAAGTAGACCTGCGCCGCCGCCTGGACGCCATAAGCGCCTTCGCCGAAATAAATCTGATTCAGATACATTTCCAGAATTTCGTTTTTAGAGTACTTGGCTTCCAGCTCAAAGGCTAGGAAAATCTCCCGCACCTTGCGCGTGAAAGTCCGTTCATGCGTCAAAAGCGCGTTGCGAGCCAGCTGCTGCGTGATCGTGCTGGCGCCTTCCGCTACGCCGCCGGAGGTAACGTTTACCCAGACCGCTCTGGCAATGCCGCGCACATCAATGCCGGGATGATCGTAAAACCGGGCGTCTTCCGTCGCAATAAAAGCCTTCTTTAAATTATCCGGAATTTCCTTCAGCGGAACCGGCACCCGGTTTTCCTCGGCATGCAGCGTAGCCAGCAAGTTCCCTGCCGCATCATACACCTGCGTCGAAGCGGCGCTGTTTTTCTGCAGATCACTGCTGCCAAAATCAAAGAACCCGCAGCCGCTCACCAGCGATACGGCAGCCATCAACAAACAGAGAACGCTCCATCCACGTAAACGTCGTAGCATATATATCATTTCACCTCATAATTTTTTCCAAAAACAAATATTCTTCATTATATTCGGCATGTTCTCCTGGTTTCCTGCCCAAAAAGGCAGGACGAAAGACAGAGGGAGAACGATTTTAACAGGAGTAAAAGGATGATACGAAAAACCTCACTAATTTAAGTTTATAGGGTCCTGCTGATTTAATGAGTGCACCGCCAGGACAAGAGATTTTTTCGCCTGGCAAGGAAGAGAGCTGCAGGAATAGCGGCGCTCTTTCAAGGTTTTCTGACACAGCCAGGCGGAAAAAGAATTGCCTCTGGCGTGTGATACGAATAAATTAGCAGGGCCCTGGGCAAGTGGAGCTATGCCGAGGCTTTCTGACAAAGTTTGGCGGAAAAAGGTCTGTTTTGGCGCAAAATGTGAGCAATGCAGCAGCTCCGTAAAAGAAAGACGCAGCACCTCCTGCTACGTCTTTGCTTCCTAGTTCCAAGATTTCTTAGTAAGAGTCGGTCTTAAACTGATGCATCACCGCCGGGGCTGCGCCAGTTCCGGCGGAAAAAGAAATATCCACTACATCGCCGGGCCGCACTAACGGCAGCTTAGGCGATAGCGACGCCGCGCCCATAAACACCGGCGTCTGCCCGTCGAGCATCAGAAAATAGTACGATTCGCCATGCTGCACTACCTGCGAGATACGCGACACCGCTCCGCGCAGCATATTCTGTTTCATCTCGCCGGAACCCAGATCCACTAAGCCAGTTTGGGCCAAATTCTGCCGATATGAGCGATACGCGCTTTCCATATCAGCGCCAACGCCGACGATATTGTAGTTTTCCACCGAAACAAAGGCCACGGCTTTTAATAAGCCTTCCTTATCCTTCATAGGCATGATATACGTTGGTACGCCGCCGATATTATACAATACCGGACTGCCGGCTCGGTAGGCTTTTTCCTGCACTTGGCCTTCCGCCGATTTCTTGGCGCTCAGTTCATTGGCGCCAGCCACCTTGTACCACCGCACTTCCTTAGTCCGAGAATTAACCAGCACAAAGCCTACGGTGCTTTCATCCTTACCGGAAGAAGAAATTCCTGTATACCAATAAACGTTATCGTCATCGCCGTAAATCAAATGCAACCCGTCGCCAGCTGGACGCAACGTGCCGGTTTTCGCCAGCAGCGTATTCCAGAAGCCATTGACATACGCGCCCCAGTCACGAATTTGATGGAAAAGAAAATCCTCCGGCTGCACCCGATCCACCCAGCGCGGAACTTCCTCCGGCCCATAACGCTGAATCTCGCCGCTTTGAGCGTCAACAACCGCTACACCAACCGCGTCACTGCCTCCATAACCGACTTTATTCCGATACAACGTCGCCACCCAGTAGGGATGCAGATCGTCATCCACTTCAAAGCTAAGGTCGCCAATCCCCACATCAACAAGCCCTGACAGATACAAATGCCGATGCAGATCTTCGAGAAAAAAACCTTTTGTCTGGTATTTCAGCCGAATATCGACGCCGTTCACCTGCTGTATCAAATGCACGTCCTGCGGATTGGTCGCCGAAACCATCACATACCCTTGGCTGCCCTTTTGGCGGTTGCTCCACCATTGGAAGAAGCCGCGATACTCCAAAGGCGCCACATAAAAAAGCTGGTCTTTCACCTTCTGCAGCGACATCTGACCTAATTGCACTTCGCTGCCCAAGGCGGGAATTTCACCAATTTTTTTGTCGGCCAGTCTGGCGGCGATTTCTTCATCAACAATGCGGATCTGCCCTAAATTGATAGGCGCTACATCCGACGAAAAAGAACTTTCCGTAACCGGCCCCAGCAAGTTGCGATATTGTTGACTGAAAAGAACCGGCGTACTGAGCAAAATGGGAAAAACAAAGAAATTGCAAAATGCAAGAATCAACATGGCCGCCCCAATAAAAGTCATGGCCTTATAGCGCATCATCAGCATAGCCAAACGACGATGATTGGTAATCTCAACCACTCTCGGCCGCTGCTTAAAAGCCCAAGGCAAAAGACGCCGCAGCAACTCTTCCCAGGCATTGCGGGTAATCAGATGGGGAAACCGCTCCGCCAAGGCGGATAAAGGCCAAGCCAGCAAGGCCATGCCGCCCCAAAAGGCAAGAAATGACCAATCCGTAAAGCCCAGCGCCAATACCGGCATCCGCACGAATACATAAATTCCCACTAAGATCAGCAGTATACAAAGTCCTTGGATTCTCCGCTCACGCATCTCTGAACCCTCCTTGTCCGCTTTCCGTCTCCGGTTTGCTCTTAGCTCCCGTCCTACAAGGTACGGATTATTTGATACATGGAATCCCGTTCCACCGGAATCCGGCCGATTTGACGAATGGTTTCAATGATCGTTTCCTGCGTCAAAAAGGTATCCGATTTGGCACCGGCGGCATGCATGATTTTTTCTTCGCTGACTGTCCCGTCAATATCATTAGCCCCAAAGCCGAGCGCCAACTGCGCAATCGGCAAAGTCAGCATCACCCAGTAGGCCTTGATATTGGAGAAATTGTCCAGCATCAAGCGCGAAATAGCCATTGTTTTCAACTCATCCCACAAAGAGGTTCGCTGATGCGTCGCCTCTAGTTCCGTATTGCCGGGGTGAAACGGAAAACAAATAAAGGTCTGGAAGCCGCCTGTTTCGTCCTGCAACGCCCGCAGCGACAACAGATGATCAACTCGTTCTTCCAATGTTTCAATATGCCCGTAAAGCATGCTCGCATTGCTGCGAATGCCCATCTTATGCGCTGTACGCTGCACTTCCAGCCATTCGGAAGCGGTTGCTTTGTTGGGACACAGCTCCTGCCGCACCCGGTCGGAAAGGATTTCCGCGCCGCCGCCGGGAATGGACTGCAAGCCCGCTTCCTGCAAGGCTTTGATCACTTCCGCCACCGACAACCCGGATAACTTGGAAAAATAATGAATTTCCACAGCGGTAAACGCCTTCCGATGCAATTGAGGCAGTTCCCGTTTCAGCATGCGCAGAACATCCAGATAGTATTCAAAGGGCCAATCCGGATGCAACCCGCTGACAATATGCAATTCCCGCAAGTCCGGGTCCTGCGCCGCCAGCTTAGCAAGCCGCAATACTTCCTCCTGATTCATAGCGTACGCCTTCTTGTCTCCTTCATCACGTCCAAAGGCGCAGAACCGGCAACGTGAAACGCAAATATTAGTCAGATTCACATGGCGGTTCACATTAAAATAGACATAATCGCCGCTTATGCGTTGGCGAACCAGATCCGCCAAATAACCAATACGCGCAATATCCGGCGAAGCAAAAAGCGCCAGCCCGTCTTCCTTGGACAGTCTCTCCCCGGCCCGGACTTTTGCTTCAATCGTATCTAAGGGGGTCTTCAACAACAAACACTCCTTCCCAACCCTTCGGCCAACGCCGTAGGGAAGAGAGCCTCAACTTATAGACGCTCCATTGTCCATTTTCTCCAAATTCTTCGCAGAAGTCAACCGAAAATTATTCTTTACCCCTTAGCTTTATACATCCTTGTCCACGCAGCAGGGGTTTGCACTGGCTTCGTCGAATTTTACCTGCTATATAATTATGTTTCAGCATCCTGTTTCCTGAAAGGAGACAAGCCATGCAACAAGCTATTTTTGACGCGATCCACCGCCTGGCCGGCATTGTGCATCGCACGCCGGTCTTAACGTCGCGTTCTTTAGACGAAGAAAGCGGCGGTAATTTGCTTTTTCTAAAATGCGAAAATTTCCAGCGCACTGGTTCTTTCAAGTTCCGCGGCGCGTATCAGTTTGTCAGTACCTTGACCGCCGACGCCAGAAAACGCGGCGTACTCACCGCCGGCCCTGACAACCAGGCTTTGGCTTTAGCCCTCACAGGGCGTTTACTGGAGACGCCGGTACATGTATTGCTTTCAGATACCCTTTCTCCGCAAACTCGCCAGACCCTGCTAGCCTACGGTGCAATTCTCCATTTCGGTTCCGCTGATTTTTTCAGCCGCGAAAAGGAAGCTTGCCTCATGGCGAAGGAAGAACAGTGGCAATACGTTTCTCCTTGGGAGCATAAAACGATGCTGGCCGGCCATGCCACCGCCGCCAAAGAACTGATCGACGACGCCTACAGCCTGGATTATTTATTGGTTCCCTGCCGCCACGGCGGCCTCCTCGCCGGCAGCGCCGCCTATATCAAGCAAGCGCATCCCCACTGCCAGGTTATCGGCGTCCAAGAAGCCACAGAAGCCGCCGCGCCGCTCCCGCCCTCTTCCGAGCTGACGGTTTCTCTCATCCAGCGGCATGTCGATGACATCATGACGGTTTCCGAAAGAGATGTCCTGCGCGCTATGTTCTATTTGTGGTCGCGTCTGAAAATCGTGGTGGAGCCCGCCGGTTCCTTAGCGCTAGCGCCGCTTTTAGCCGGGATGCTGCCGCTTTCCGGCAAACGCATCGGCCTTTTAATCAGCGGCGGCAACATCGACATTGGCCAAGCCTGCAACATCTTTAAGGACTGCTAATATCGGCGCCACTTATTTATGCACATCTCACACCAACACAAATCTTTTTTTCGCCAGACTTTGTCAGAAAGCCTCGGCAGAGCGCCGCTATGCCTGCGTTTTCTTTCGCGTCTGACTAAAAAATCTCGCGCGTTGACGGAGCGTTCATTAAATTAGCGGCACCTTTTACTTTTTGGAAAAAACACCGTTCTGTGAGCACCATCACAGGCAATTCACTTCCTTCTGCTTTATACTGGAATCAGGTTAGCAAAGCCTTTGATTCAAGCAGCGGCTTTGTATAAGGAGGAATGTCTCATGAATACTGCTGTATTTAAAAATCTGCCTGTTGCCCAAGCCGTCGAGCTGCCTTCATTGGTCGCCAACCGCGACGGTGAAATTGTCAGCCGGACGCTGGCACAAAATCCTCATGGCAATGTGACACTGTTCGCTTTTGCCGCCGGCGAGGCCATCAGTACCCACGCTTCCCACGGCGACGCTCTGATTACCGTCCTCAGCGGCAGCGCCCGCATTACGGTTGGCGAAACAACGCAGGACGTGCCAGCTGGCAGCAGCATTCTCATGCCGGCCAATGTTACCCATGCCGTAGAAGCTGTAGAGGATTTTAAAATGATTCTTTTAGTGCTCTTCCCGGAAAACTGATTAAACAGGAGTAAAGGGAGGACCCCGAATAAGGGTCAATTTTTAGCAAAAATACGCAATAGACTAAGAGAAGCCAGGCTAACGCCTGGCTTCTCTTAGTCTATAAAGGTCACTACTTCTTCCAACGCTTTGCGCGGCGGACTGCCGAGCGCGGTTGCAGGCACTCCCAAGGGAGTCACCGCCAGCAATTGATAGTCTTCCTTGGCAAAACCTAGACACGCACTAATTTCCTTCGCCGCAAACGTCGGCCCTGTCATCCAGCAGCCGCCATAGCCAAGTGCTGCAGAAGCCAACAACAAGTTTTCCATAGCCGCTGCCACATTCTGAATGCCTGGCCGAGCCAGTTGCGAGGTTTTAGCCGCTTCCATCACCTGCGGCTCCGTGCAGCCCTGCAAATCGCTTGCCGGGTAAGGCCCGCCATAAGCCAGCACCAATACCGGCGCATCGCGAAACACCGTATAATAGGGTAACAAGCCGCGAAAGGAGCGTGCTTTTTCTTCTGTTAAAAATGCCGCCAATTTGGCATTCTTAGCTTCGACAATTTTGGTAATCTCCACAATTTTATGCCGGCTGCGTACGACGACAAAATGCCAGTTCTGCACATTTTTTCCCGAGGGCGCCTGCGTCGCCGCTGCTAAAATCTGACGCAAATCCTCTGCCGGTAGCGGCGTTGGCTGAAAAGCACGAACGCTTTTACGCTGATAAATAAAATCCAATTTTCCCATACAAGCCCCTCCTTAATAGCCCAGTTCTTCTTCCACCAGCCAAACCTGCAAATCCGTCAGCGGCGGCTTCTTGTCAATAATGGTAGTTACATTGCAAATGCGCGTCGGCCCCTGACAGTTCATACAGCGACCGCTTTGCACGCAAGGATTGGGCAGCTTCAAGCGCTGGTTGTTGCGCGGCGCCGCAATCGCGCGAATACGCTCTAACGCCCCCTCTAAATCGTCGACAATCTTGTTGACTCCAGCAAAAACAATTACCTTCTTCGGACCAAAAACCATGGCGCTCACCCGATTGCCGACGCCGTCTACATTGACAAGCTGCCCGCCTGCGGTCAACGCATTGGTGCTGGTCAAAAACACATCACAAGAAAGCTCCTTCTGCCTCATCTCCAGCACTTCTTCCTTAGACAGTCCCTGTTTGTTGTGGTTGTATACGACATTGCCCCTGGCTTCTAATTGCTCCGCCACCTGCAGCTGCATCAACGTCCAGGAACCGCCAAACCCGACGGTTGCCTCCACCGGAATCTCCTCCAACAATTTGGCCACTCCTGCAGTCGCCTGGGAAAAATGCTGCACTCCAAAGCGATTTTTCTTTAAGGCCTCCAACGTCTTTGCCACCCGCGTATCTGTCTGTGCTGTCATTCTGCCGCCTCCTTATTTATCTTTTGATTTTCATTATAGGATCCGCTATAATTAATCACAAGTACAAACATTTTTGTATTATAGTATCCAAAAGGATACCATTGTGATAAATAAAGGAGATTTGCGCCATGTTTTGTTTTAACAATGTCGAGTATCAATGCAGTATGGAACTTTCCTTAGGCCTAATCGGCGGCAAATGGAAAGCCCTTATTCTTTGGCACTTGGGATGTCATCATACGCTCCGTTTCAGCGAACTGCGCCGCCAACTACCCAAAGTCACGCAAAAGATGCTTACCCAGCAGCTCCGTGAGCTGGAGGAGCACGGTCTGGTAAACCGTCTGGTTTACGCCCAAGTCCCGCCCAAGGTTGAGTATTCGCTAACCGAAGAAGGCCAAAGTTTGCTACCGATTTTGGAGCAGCTCTGCCAATGGGGCCAAGGCTACGCCGAGCGGCATGATGCAACCGCCTCGCCGCAAGCCGCCAACCGTTAGCTTCTATTAATGAATGGCATCCACCGCCAGCATTAAGCGATAATTGCCCAGCGCCGCCAGCTCATCTAAAAAAGCGGCCAATTCCGTCTGCCCAGTAAACGCCGCCCGACACCAATAACAGCCGTCGCCGCTAACCCGGTAAGATTCACGCACCGCCGGGTGACTGCGCAGCAGCGTTTGCATTTCTCCATGGCGGCCACTGCTCAAAATAATGGTAATGAGCGCCGTCGTCGCTCTCCCTGTTTTGCTTTCATTTACCACCGCTTGATAACCGCAAATGACGCCTTGCTTCTCCAAGCGGCGTACGCGCTCGGCCACAGCGGGTCCGCTCAAATGTACGGCTTCGCCCAGCTCTTTCCATTGCATCCGCCCCTGCTTAGAAAGAATCTCCACAATCTGCTTATCGATTTCGTCCATATGCCGCTCCTTTCTCAGTGCTCTTTGCTTTCCTTGTTCCTACTCTTTCGAATCCTCCTACTCTCCGGTTTTCCTGTTCACTCCCCACGCCTTTGTTTATATGCACTTCATTCTCTCCTCAGCCGAAAAATCCTTTTCAAGCCTTCTTCTCGCTGGCAAGCTTCGCCAGCTTAGGGAAAAAGGCTTTTTTCTTTCATCAAGAAAGCCAGCACCGCTATTTTCTTTTTTCCGCTAACCTTGGAAAAGCTATACTAAGAGTAAGAAAGCAAACACCCAAAGGAGCTGTTACTATGCACTTGCAATTATTTCGCCATGCCACCATGCATCTATCCTTGCCCGAAGGGACGATTTTAATTGACCCCATGCTATCTGCGCAAGGAGCCTTAGATCCTGTTCCCCACTCGCC
Organism: uncultured Anaeromusa sp.; assembly: GCF_963668665.1. Classification (NCBI taxonomy): domain Bacteria; kingdom Bacillati; phylum Bacillota; class Negativicutes; order Selenomonadales; family Sporomusaceae; genus Anaeromusa; species uncultured Anaeromusa sp. The sequence continues at coordinate 760,594 of NZ_OY764901.1, forward strand.
AAACCCCCGCGCTAATCCCCTTGTACCTTTGCCGCTTTTGCCTAACGAGATTGTAAAAAGCAGCAATGCCTGCCTTGTCACCCATCTGCACCGGGATCATTTTGATACTGCCGCAGCACAGCTCTTGCCTAAAGAGCTTCCTGTTTTCTGCCCGCCTTTTGCCACTGCAGCGCTACAAGAACAGGGCTTCAAATCCGTCCAAGCGGCAGCGCCCCAAGCCCATTGGCAACAGCTAAGGTTGACACTGACCGAAGGGCAGCACGGCTTAGGAGAAATTGGCCGGCAAATGGGCGCAGTAGCCGGCTTTGTCCTTACCGGACCGGATAGGCCCAGCATCTATCTGGCTGGCGATACTGTCTGGTGTCCTGAAGTTGCCGACGCCCTAAAAACACATCGACCGGACATCATTATTCTCTACGGCGGCGGCGCTCGCTTTACCCATGCCGGCCCTATCACCATGACGGAAACGGACGTTCTTACCGTCTGCCGCCATGCACCACAAGCTCAGGTTATCGTCGTGCATATGGAAGCTTTCGACCATTGCCTGCTCTCGCGCAGTCAACTGCGGCAGCACCTTCAAACTGCCGGAGTCAATGCCCTTGTACCAAACGACGGAGACATCATTATGTTAGATTAAGTTTAAGTTTTTTGTAAAATTTTCCTTTTCCCTCTTGACAAGTGTTAATTTTTCAAATATTCTATTAATAGGTTCTCTCTTCATTGTGATCCCAGGGAAACCAACCGACGATGGTTTCCCGCCCATAACTCCTCCTCTTTTTCTGAACCCGGAGTCTCGCCAGGCTCCGGGGCTTTTTTTATTTAAACGAGAAATAATGTACAAGAAACCAACAAGAGTAGAGGGAGTCAATGGAGGGTTTAAAGGAGGGCTACGGAACATAGCACAAGCAGAGAATGCGGATATAAGAAAGGGTTTTTTCGTTTGCAGCGCGAATTGCTATTCTTACAAAATCACCATTGCAAAGGAGTTGTCCCGCGATGACGCAAGCAAATATAACGTATCTTTTTCACAGCGGCTACAGCGTAGAAACAGCCACGCGCTTTTTGGTCTTTGACTATTACCAGCCCAGCGAGAATCTGCAGTTTTTGACATCCCGCTTCTTCCAAACTACGCCGCCCGCCTGGGTATTTGCTTCTCATTCCCATGGCGACCATTTTGATCCGGTCATTTTCTCCTGGGACTCCCCTGAGAACCCCATCACTTATGTACTCAGCGATGATGTATTTCCCAAGCGCATCCCCCCCGGCCACCGCTGTCACGTTCTCAAGGAAGGCGAAATCCTTAGCCAGGACGGACTTGTTATCACCGCCTACGGCTCCTCCGACCTTGGCCTTTCCTTCCTGGTGGAAGCGGACGGCTTGCGGCTTTTCCACGCCGGCGATCTCAACTGGTGGCATTGGAAGGGAGAAACACCGGCCGAGCAAGCCTATGCGAAAAACCTTTTTCACGAAAAAATGGCCGCTTTACGCGGCCAACAAATCGATATCGCCTTTTTTCCGATAGATCGTCGCTTGGAGGAATTCTACTCTCTGGGCGCGGAAACCTTCGCCAAAGAAATCAAACCCACTTGGCTGCTGCCCATGCACTTCGGCAAGGATGTAGAAGCCAGCCGTCTCTTCGCGGCCAAAGCCGCCGAACTTGGCGTAAAAACCAAAGTCATTGAACACGCCAATCAGCGCTTTGAAATCACCCTATAAGAACGAACAAGAGAATCGGAGTCGCGAGAGGGTATGACTGAGGATTACGTAATTTTAAACAGGAGTAGAGGGAGTACAGGGAGGGCACGTATCTATACATTTTTGTAGAAATCCTTAAGGGAGCCGCTACTTTAAAGAGTATCCGTCACGAAGAGAAATTTTTTCGTCTGGCAAGCCGAGGAGGCCGCAGTAATAGCGGCGCTCTTTCGAGGTTTCCGCGATGCAGCCAGGCGGAAAAAGAGCCGCCGTGACGGGGTACGAATAAAGCAGCGGCTCCCTAACTTTAGCCCATTTCATCCAGGCTGAGGGCAAAGCTTTCACCAAAGAGTTCCATGAAAGTTTCCACTTCCGGCAACGGCGACGCCGCCAGCTCTGCACGGATGGTTTTTTCCGCCTTACGAAATTCCTCGTTGCCTGCCTTGTCTTCTTCCACGCATTTTAAGTAGGCGCAGATTTTATCTGCTGCTTTTACCAGTTGCCAAAGCTCTTCTTCCTGCGACTGCACGAAGAGGAGCTTTTCGTATTCCCCCCGCAACGGCTCCGGCAGCATAGAACAAAGCTTATTCTTTGCCTGTGTCTCAATGTCATCATAGAGGCTCTTTATTTCGTTGTTGAAGTATTTGATCGGCGTCGGTAAGTCGCCGGTAAACACCTCCGCCACTTCGTGAAACATGGCCAGCGCCATGACCCGCTCCGCATCTACCTGTCCGCCGTGATAGGCGTTACGAATCAGAGCCAGTGCGTGAGCAACCGTAGCTACCTGCAGACTATGCTCTTGAATGTTTTCCTTCTGGGTATTGCGCATTAACCCCCAGCGCCAAATCAGGCGCATCCGAGACAAATATGCAAAAAAATGACTCATGATTCTGCTCCTTTACTTGTTTCTTTCTGTTCCAGCGCCAGATATACCGCCGCTAGGATCAACGCACCGCCGCCAAAAAACGCTGGCGTTAACACCTCGCCCAGCAACATCGCACCTAATAGGCTTCCCACCACCGGCTGCATCAGGAAGAACAGCCCTGCCTTGTGAGAATCCACCAAAGCCAAGCCCCGGTTCCAGCAAAAGTACGCCACAGTCGTAGCAAACACCGCCAAATACAGGACACTGAGCAAAATCGGAAGCCGTATCAGCTCTGCCTGATTCCATGAAGACCACTCCATCACAACCGGCGGCACTGCGCACACGGTAGCAATCAGTACGCCCCAGAAGGTAATGCGCAAAGCCGGATGCCGCCCAGACAAGCCACGGGAAATGACCGAATAGTAACCCCAAAGAAGGGCTGCCGCCAACAAAAATAAGTTGGCCCACAAATTATCGGCTTCTCCCTCCTGCGGCATGCCGACAATGAGCAGCACACCCAATAGCGCGATGCCTGTAGCCGCCTTTTGCTTGCGGCTCATGGGTTCCCGCAGCAGCCAGACGGCAAAGGCTGACTGAAATACCGGAGAAAGCGACGTAATCACCGCGCCCAGATGCGCCGAGGACAGCATCGTCCCGGCAAATTGCGCAGCGATCGAAAGGAAATAGCCGTAAAAGCCAATGCGCGCCATATCTTTCCAATCTTGGCGGCATTCCAATGACATACCTTCCATACGGCACCACAAATACAACAAAACTACTGCAAAAAGATACCGCAAAAAAAGCAAAGTAACCGGCGGTACGACATCCAAAATAAATTTGCTTGCCACATAAGCGCCTCCCCAAAGGGAAGCGGCCAGCGATAAATGCAACGGTCCCTGCCACGACATAGACAAACCTCCTGCGTACAATAAATTGGTTCTTGTTTATTGTACCAGAAGGGCCTCTTAAAAACCAAAGCCCAATTTTCGACTATCCTCCTAGTACGCATGCAGCCGAAAACGATGAACCGGGCGGCCCACAGACGCATACTCCAAGACCAAGCTGACTTTTTCCGTTTCTGTCAGATACTCCAAATACCGTCGCGCCGTTGCCCGCGACAAACCCAGCTCGCCTGCGACTTCTTCGGCTGACAATGCCCCTTGGGCCCGGCTAAGCAGATTTACCACTAGTCCCAGCGTCTGGGGATGCAGGTTTTTGGGCAGCCCCTGCGGCGGCGCTTCTTTTTTAATCTCTCGAGCCTGGTCTAACTCAGCCTGGGTAAAGCTCTCTTGTTGAAACACCTTGCCCCGATACTCCCGATAGCTTTCCAACGTGCGCTGATAACGGTCAAACTTAAAGGGCTTAATAATGTAATCAATAGCCCCTCCTTGCCGCGCCTGGCGCACGCTTTCACTGTCATTGGCAGCAGTAATCAAGATTACATCCACTGACGCCGCCTCCTGCCTGAGCTTAGCCAGCACGCTCAGTCCGTCCAGATGCGGCATATATACGTCCAAGATCACTAAATCCGGCCTGCATTCTGCCAGCAGTTGCAAGGCCTCCTGCCCGTCCCGCGCCGTGCCGACTACAGTAAACCCTTTAACCGCTTCGGTAAAGCGAGTATTGATGTCTGCTACCATGGGATCATCTTCTACGATCAGCACTCTAATGGGCTCCATAGTCATCCTCCTACCTTTTATGAGGCAAGGCTACACGAAACAGCACGCCTCCAGAACCATTTTCATGGGAAATCGTCCCTCGGTTCACCGCTACTTTTTCTGCTGTCAGCGCCAGCCCGTAGCCGCGCTGACAGCCTTTGCTGGAAAATCCTTTTTGATACATGGCGTTCGCAATATCTTCTGCAATGCCTGCGCCTGTATTGTAGACCTCCAACATCAGCGCTTCCGCCGTATTCTCCAGAAAGACTTCCACCCTTTTTTCTGCAGAATTCATTGCTGCTTCCAGGGCATTTTCCAGTAGATTTCCCAAAATAATGACCAAATCACCGTTTGTCAGCTGATCCGGCAAGCGCTGAATCAAGGTGGCCGTTTTTACTTCCAGAGTTACGCCCAACTCTCTAGCACGACTGTATTTTCCCAAAAGCAAGCCAAAAATAATAGGATTTTTAATGTTCTTCTGCAGTTGCAGCATGGTTTCCTGACCACGCTGGTCTTGTTCCACAAGAAGATTGACAGCTTCGTCAGTCTCTCCCAGTTGAATCAAGCCGGCTACCGCATGCATTTTGTTCTTGAATTCATGAGCCTGCGCCCGCAGCAACTCATTCAGTTGATGAATGCCTGTCATTTCCTCCGCCAGGCGCGTCATTTCCGTACGGTCACGGAAGGTAATGACCAGACCGCGGCTTTCTCCTTCGGAGACTACTGGCACAATATTGGCCAAAATAATGATTCCCTGCAGCCGCTGCTCCAAATCATATACCGCCTTGCCGTCCTGCAGCACTTGCGCTAGCGGCAGTTGCGGCAGATATTGCTGCAACGGTTTGCCGACAAAATCGTCCCCTAAATACGAAGCCGCCCACTGATTAAAGAAACGGATGCGCCCTTGGCTATCCACGGCCACCAGGCCTTCCTTCAACGCATCCAGCATGGCTTCTTTTTCCCGCAGCAACGTAGCGATTTCATGCGGTTCCAAGCCAAAAATAGCTTCCTTGATATTTTTCGCTAGCAGCCAGGCTCCCACCATACTGCATATCCAAGCCGCCAAAAGGCCGTACAAAACATTACGGACCTGCGCCAAGACTTGAGCATAGATATCATCCAGATAAAATCCCACCGAAACGAAACCGATCTGACCGCTGCCGTCGGCAGCAAAAATAGGCACATACCCTCGTAAGGTCGTCTCTAGCAAGCCGTGATCCACGCTGTGAAATTCGTAACCTTCCATGACCGGATCCCGATACAGATCACTCACAGGCAAACCGATATAATCCGGCAACGGGTGGGCAATGCGAATTTTATCCATATTAGCCACAACGATAAACGCCGCGCCGCTGTAATGGCGCACCTGCTCCGCAAACGGTTGGACACGCGCTGAATCCTCCGGCGTCAAAGGACGACTGTTCACCAGCGGATCGGTGGCCACAACCCGGCCAATGGCGAAGGCTCGTTCCGACATATCGGCTACTACCTGTTGGTAAATGCCGTTGACTACCAAGCCACCTCCCACCATCAGCGCCACGCATACCGCGGCAATGGATAGGGCCATAATTTTCAGCTGCAAAGACAGCCGTTTTCTTTTATACAACAAAAAACCACCTCTTTTTCAGCACATTCCACAAAGCCTTGCGGATTCCTGCCGTGAAAAAAGGTGGCTTTTATGGAATTGCCCTTTCGTTTTAGAGCGGTTTGCGAATCACGTCGATAATGCTGCCATCGCGGTATTCCACGACACCGACAACTTCGTCAGTCACCGCAATCGGCGCCGGCACGCCCGCCAAATCATAGGCCATCTTCTGCAGCTCTTCAATCTCCATGACTGGAATATTGGCTTGCTTCAGATTGTTTTTCAAATCCTGCCGCCGCGGATTAATGGCTACGCCGCGCTCCGTGACGATGACGTCTACTGTTTCTCCAGGAGTGACGATGGTCTGCACTTTATCCAGCACCATAGGCAGCCGTCCGCGCAACAGAGGCGCTACTACAATAGAAAGATTCGCGCCTGCGGCCGTGTCGCAGTGCCCGCCGGAAGCGCCCATCATAACGCCGTTGGAATTGGTGATGACGTTGACATTGAAGTCCACATCCACCTCGGTAGCGCTGAGAATCACCACATCCAAGCTATTGACGATGGGTCCCTTACAATGAGGATTTGCGTAATACGAAGCCGACATTTCAATATGATTCGGATTGTTTTTCAAAGAAGCAATGGAAGGAATATCAAAGTCCTGCACGTCGTACAGGGTTTTGAACAAGCCTTCTTCCAGCATGGCCGCAAAGGGAGCCGTAATGCCGCCAACGCCGAATCTGCCTGTAATGCCTTGGGCCAGCATTTTTTCGCGCATAAAACGGGCCGCCGCTAAAGACGCGCCGCCGCTGCCCAACTGGAGCGAATATCCTTCCTGGAAGTAGCCGGAATACTCGATTACCTGCGAAGCGTATTCGGCAATCAACAATTCCCGCGGGTCGCTACTGATGCGCAAGGCGCCGGAAGCAATTCCCTTGGGGTCGCCAATGCTGTCTACGGCCACAATAAAATCTACTTGCGTCTGCGGAATGCTGATGGGATACAGCGGCTGATCCACGAGATTGTCAGTGATAGCCACTACTTTATCGGCGTAAGCCGCGTCGCTCATGGCATAGCCCATGGAACCGCAGGCCGATTTTCCTTCGACGCCGTTAATATTGCCGTTACGATCGCAAGCAGGAGCTCCAATGAAAGCTACATCAATGGACAGTTCGCCGCATTCGATCGCCCGAGCGCGGCCGCCATGGGAGCGGACGATGACCGGCTTCTTTAAAAAGCCGGAAGTAAACAGCTCACCCAGTTGGCCTCTGGTACCGCTGGTCTCTACGGCGGTAATGACGCCTTCACGAATGTAGGGCAGAATGGCCTCGTGTGCATTGGTCAACGAGCTGGCGGCAATCGTCAGATCCTTGATCCCTTTGCGGGCAATAGCTTCCACCACCATGTTCAGTACGGCGTCGCCGTTGCGGAAATGATGGTGAAAGGAAATGGTCATGCCGTCCTGCAAGCCGCAAGCTTCAATGGCTTTATCAATGGATGAAAGAAGTTTTTCCGATTTAGGCATGTTTACGGGAATTTTCGGTCCCCGCAGACGCCCCTGGGGCTGATAAGCAAACGGCCCTTCATAGGGGCGCACCCGTCCCAAGCCAGGAATTTCCTCCGGAATAAACCGGCCAGCTGCATTAATCATGTGCTTCTTCCTCCTTCCGCAAGCCCAGCGCCTTAGCATAGGCCAAAGTCCGCTCCGCCCGCAGCACTACCGGCGTATCAATCATTTTACCATTCAGCGAAATAACGCCGGAATTCTTGGCCAGCGCTTCTTGATAGGCCTCCAAGATACGTTCCGCCAAATCAATTTCTTTTTCCGCAGGCGCAAAGATTTGATAAATCAACTTAATCTGCCGGGGATTGACTACCGATTTGCCGTCAAAGCCCATTTCTTTAATTCGCGTCGTTTCCGCAATAAAGCCTTCTTCGTCGCGAATGTCCGAAAAGACGCTGTCGATGACCTGTACTCCTGCCGCCCGGGCCGCCAGCACAAGTTGGCCTCTAGCCACCGCCAACTCGCCGCCATGGCGGGTACGGGATGTTTTCAAGTCCGCCAGGAAATCCTCGCCGCCAATGGCCAAGGCTTCCATACGCGAACTAGCCGTAGCAATTTCATAGGCTTGGCGCAGGCCTTTCGCTGTTTCAATGGCAGCCATCATACGAATCGAACCAGGCTCAAAACCGTTGGCTTCTTCCGCCGCCGTAATAATCGCGTCGATCTCTTTAATTTCCTCCGCCGATTCCGCCTTGGGCAGACGAATCAAGTCCGGCTTCGCCGGCAGCACCCGCTGCAAATCCTTTCTGCCATAAGGCGTGCTAATATGATTGATGCGTACCCCTACTTCGCAAGGATAGGAAATGGTTTTAATGGCTTGATATACTAAGTCCCGCGCGGCATCTTTTTCGCTGATAGCCACCGAGTCCTCCAAGTCCAAAATAAGAGTATCAGCCTGGTAAATGCCTGCATTTTGCAGCATCCCTGGATTATTTCCGGGCACAAACATCATGGCCCGACGCAAACGTTCCATTAAGTGGTCCCTCCTTTTTCTCCTCGGCTTACTCTTCGCCACAACTGCGCCGCAGCGCCGTAGTCAGCCGAGCCCGCAAGGTACATTCCAGCGCGCCCCGATCGTTCACCAAAAGCTTAACATCCGTCAGTTTCGCTTCTTGAAGCATCTCCAGCATCAAGGCGCGAATTTGTTCGCCATACTGCTTCATGACCACGCTGGTCAGCTCCATTTCTACGCCGCTGCCTGCAGGCAATGGCGATACCGTAATCATCACATCGCTGGACTCCAGCGTCCCTGCCTGAGCTGTTGTTTGCAAAACCATTTCGGTCCCTTCCCTTCTCTACTAACTTAAAAGCAATCCTGCCTGCTTTTTACCAGTAACCAAGCACTTTCCACCAAGCGCCGCCTACGCCCAACCAAATAACAATATGCATGAGTGAAACCAAAAAGCCCAGCTGCCACCATGTCTTTTGGTCCACATAGCCAGCGCCGAAATATACCGGAGCCGGTCCCGTGCCAAAATGGGTCAGACAACCGCAAATGTTGGAAGCAATCGCCACGACAAAAGCGGAAATAAACGGCGGCGCGCCAGCAGCAACGCCCAGCGTAATCAGAGCGCCGTACATGGCGGTAACATGCGCCGACATGCTGGCAAAAAAGTAATGGCTGTACAAATAAATCACAAAGGACAACACCACCGCTGTCAGCATCCCTACGCCAACCATCTGATTCTCCAAAATTTTAGCAAACCACGAAATGAAGCCCAGCTTGTTCAGATAATCCGATAAGGCAATAACGCTGCCTACCCATACCAAGGTATCCCATGCCCTTGTTTCCTTGATAACATGGTTCCAAGTCAATACATTGGTAGCCAACAAAATACACAAGCCCATAAACGCAATCAGCGTGCCGTCCAGCTTCGTGTACTGCGCTGTAGCCCACAAGCCAATGAGCATCACAAAGACGACCAGCATGATTTTTTCCGCCCGAGACATCGGCCCCATTTCTTTCAGCACGTTATCCGCCATGTCGCGAGCTTCAGGAGTTTTCTTGATTTCCGGCGGATACACCTTGAACAGCACATACGGAATGGCAACGAGCGCCACTATGCCAGGCACTGAGGCGGCCACAAACCAATCCATCCAAGTAATATCTACATCCAAAATCTTCTTCGCCATCGCCGCCGCTACTGGGTTGCCCACCATGGCAGTCATAAACATCGCGGAAACCACTAAGTCAATATGAAATACCGAAGTTACCAAAAACGCGCCGATTCTCCGCGCTGTTTCGCCAGGATGCGATTCAAAGGCTTCGCACAAGCTGGCTACAATCGGAAATACCAGACCGCCGGCACGCGCCGAGTTGGACGGAATCGCCGGTCCAATAATAATGTCGCTGATAGCCAGCGAGTACACCAGCTTCAAGCTGCTGTTACCGAAAGAGCGCATCACCAAATACGCAATCCGCTTGCCGAGGCCGGTGATAATGAACGCCCTCGCTAAAATGAAAGCCGACACAATCAACCACACTGTGCCGCCGCTGAACGCCCCCAGAACCTGAGAGAATTTCAGCGTTCCCGTCAGCGCCGCCAGCACCATAGCAATCAGCGCCACAGAACCCGCCGCAATGGGCTGCAAAATAAAGCCTGTTACCGTGCCCATAAAGATGGCAAATAGATGCCATGCTTGCAAGGACAAGCCATCCGGCGTCGGTATAAGCCATAGGGCAACTACAATGCCCACAGTAAGAATAGATGATACCATTTTGCTCAAGCAAACCCCTCCTGTCTGTGATTGTTTTTTCAATATTATTAAAACACGCCAGGCAGGGCTGCCATAGTTTTTGCTCATTTTGTTCATAGTGCGCGTAATGCTCAGGGAAAAAAACGAAGTACGATAAATTAAACAAGAGAACCGGAGTCACGGGAGGGTACGAATGAGGGTGTGCTAACGGCAGCCATCCCACCGGCGCTTCGCGCCACCTCCCTTTAATAAGAAAGGCATATCAATTCGCAAGCTGATAGCCTAACATCCGCGCCCGGCGTCTGCGGCAAAACTTTTGGGAGCGATGCGGTAGAACCTACTTATTTAGAAAAGCAAATACCGTAGTGCGGTATGCTTGGAGAAACTTTTAGAGGCGAGACGGTCCGTAGGACAAAAAATGACGACTTGCAGGATGAGAAATACGGTTGTCTGAACGCAGTGAGTTTCCGTATTTCCCTGTAAGCCGTCGTTTTTTGAGTTGAGACTCTTCTTGTTTCGCCAAGGATACCGCGCGAAGACGGATCGGAGATACCGGAACATAAGAATTAGACCAATTATCTCATTTAGTCCGCCTAGATGCCCCAGCAACCTACCTATCCCTCCCATCCTTCGCTATGCCATCCATGGCTGTTTTCAGAGGAGACCGGATGCTATAGCCTAACATCCGCGCCCGGCATCTGCGGCAAAACTTTTGCGAGCGAAGCGGTCCGCAGGACCTGCAAGGCCAGGTGGAAGGATTAGAAATACGGTTGTCTGAGCGCAGCGAGTTTCCGTATTTCCCTTTCAGCTGGCTGCGCAGGAGCTGAGCGAGTTCTTGTTTTTTGTAGAACCACTAATTGATTCCTGTCATACGCCAGAACGGTTCTTTTTCCGTCTGACTATGTCAGGGCAACCTTGAAAGAGCGCCGCTATTTCTGCAGCCACCCTTTCTTGTCAGACGAAAAAACTCCTCGCCCTGGCGATGCATTCATGCAATCAGCGGCTCTTACGGATGACGGGTATATAAGTAGCCGCATCTTTGTAAGTTGGCAACCGAGCGTCCGCGCCCGGCGTCTGCGGCAAAACTTTTGCGAGCGAAGCGGTCCGCAGGACCTGCAAGGCCAGGTGGAAGGATTAGAAATACGGTTGTCTGAGCGCAGCGAGTTCCCGTATTTCCCTTGCAGCTGGCTGCGCAGGAGCTGAACGAGTTCTTGTTTTGACGGGGATGCCGGGGAAGGACGAGTAGCAGGAAGATACCTTCTTAGAACCTTCTACCAAGAAAACTTATCTATTTATCACTTAACCGGCACTACCTATCTCTCCCGTCCCTCGCTATGCCATCCATGAATGTTTGCAGAGGAGACCGGATGCTTGCCATCCATGGCGCATCCGGCATTAGGTACATCACGTACCGTCAGCGCCGTCCGGGCGCGTCGCAGGCCGCTGCGCGGCCTAGAAAAAATGCCTACTCAACGGTTAAACAAAAAGAAAAGGTATCCGCTTTCACGGATACCTTTTCTTTTTGTTTAACCGGCAACTACCTATCCTCCCAGGCCGCTTCCAGCCAAGTACTTTCGGCGTATGTGGGCTTAACTGCTGTGTTCGAGATGGGAACAGGTGGAACCCCACAGCTATCGTCACCGGATTGTCTTGCTGAGTTTGCATTTGCATGCTCCCTCAAAACTCCACACAGAAGAAAGATCGAATTGTTTGAGAAGTAGAAGTTCTTCACTTTCGCTCAGAACTAAGCGACTCACACCCTTCAGCTTCGCTGTCAGGGGTTCGCTTGCTTATTAAATCAAGCCCTCGGCCGATTAGTACCAGTCCGCTGAAGCGATTGCTCGCC
>NZ_OY764902.1:645000-772500 GCF_963668665.1 uncultured Anaeromusa sp.
CGCCAGTATACCAAACATGAGATTTTAGAAATGTACGTTAATCACATTTACTTTGGCCAAGGCGCTTATGGCGTGCAAACGGCTGCCAAAGTATACTTCAATAAAAATGCCGAAGATTTATCGTTGGCGGAATGCGCTATGCTGGCCGGCATTCCCAAAAGCCCCAATTACTATTCCCCTTTGAATAATTTAAAAGCCGCTAAAGAACGACAGCGGACGGTTTTAGAGCAAATGGTCAAGTACGGCTATATTGATGCCGCTACCGCTCACAGTGCTGCAGAAGCGCCGTTAAAGCTGGTTTCCGGCCAAACCAACAATGACAAGTCCAATAAAACAGCCGCTTATTTTATTGATTATGTTGTCCAATCTCTTATTGATAAATATGGCGCTGATGCCGTTTATAAAGAAGGCTTGAAGGTCTACACCTCCTTAGATTTGACCATGCAGCATGCGGCGGAAAGCGCCCTTACCCATCTACCATCGTATCGCAAAGATGCAAATGGCATTATGCAGCCGCAAGGAGCGCTGGTAGCCATTGATCCGCGCAGTGGTTACATTAAAGCCATGGTAGGCGGTCGTGGTGACGATCAATTCAATCGCGCCGTAATGGCGGAACGTCAGCCTGGCTCTGTTTTTAAAACCTTCACCTACCTAGCCGCCATTGAAAGCGGCATGACGCCAGCTACAAGCATCAGCGATACAGCCGTGTCTTTTGGCTCCTGGGCTCCCCGCAATTACGACGGACGCTTTTACGGCAACATTTCACTGCGCTACGCTTTAGAACAGTCGCGCAATGTACCTACCGTAAAGTTGGCCAACCAGCTTGGCGCTGATAAACCCTTGTATTACGCCCAGCAAATGGGCATCTCCACCCTAGTATTGCAAGGTCCTACAAATGATAGAAACCTGGCTATGTCCCTGGGCGGCTTAACCAAAGGCGTTACTCCTTTGGAAATGGCCAGCGCCTATGGAGTATTGGCCAACCAAGGTATCCGTTGCGAACCCATTGCCATCGTGAAAGTCGTCGATCGAAACGGCAAAACCTTGGAAGAACATTCTCCTCAGCCCAAAACCATCATCAGCGAGAAAAGCGCCTACATCATAACCGATATGCTTAAAGGCGTTATTGCCCGCGGCACCGGAGCAGGCGCCGCTATTGGCCGGCCAGCAGCCGGCAAGACCGGCACTACAGACAATAACAAAGACGCCTGGTTTGTCGGTTATACTCCTGACTTGGTTGCCGCCGTTTGGATGGGTAATGACACCGAAGGAACTCTTGGAAATATCACAGGAGGTACCGTTCCTGCCGAAATTTGGCGCGGCTTCATGACCAAGGCGTTAGCCTCGACTCCAGCCCGTGATTTCTTACGTCCCCAGGGCGTGTCGGTTCCTCAAGACGCAAGCACGCCGGCCCACCCTGAAGACAAAGCAGCTGCTGATAAAAAGCAAGAAGACGATAAGAAAAAGACAACAACCAAGCAGCCAGAGAAAACAACAACGAAACCAACGGAAGCTAAAACAGAAGACAAGAAAACAGATTCCAAAAAGGAATAATAAAGTAAAAGAAGAGCAGTACTGTTTTTGCCGACAGTGCTGCTCTTCTTTTCTAGTTTTTAATATACCAGAATTTATAAAACGAACCGCGAAATACACGAAAAACGCGAAAGGGTTTTATGAAATTATATCGCTTTGCTTTCCTTTGTGTAAATCTTGTAACCCCGTCGCGTCCTCTCTCTACTCACTGTTCAAAAACCGTGTCACTCCTGCGTACCCTCCCGTGACTCCGATTCTCTTGTTCAAAACTCTCGTGCAATTTTTCTTATTTAAGCTGCACCAGCGTAGCGCCGTCGCCGCCTTCGGTTACCTCGCCAATGCTGATGTCCCGAACACCGTGATGCTGCTTTAAATAAGCCCGCACGCCTTTACGCAACGCGCCGGTTCCCTTGCCGTGAATCACATTTATCTTAGTGTGCCCGGCCAGCATGGCGTCATCCAAGAATTTAGCCAGTATTTCTACGGCTTCTTCAATGTTTTGACCGCGCACATCAATTTCCCGGGGAACATCCAAGCGTTTGCTTAAAAACGCGGCGGAAATTCGCGGCGCCTCCTTGACCGGAGGCTCCTCCACCTTCCCATCCTCCACCAGAAGACAGGCTTGCAAGGGCACATTCATTTTTAGCGCTCCGATCTGCACCGTCGCCTCCTTAGCATTCCAGGACAGTATCCTGCCTTTCTGGCCCAGCGTCTTAACCATAACTGCTAAACCTTCCCGCAGCAGTTCCTGTTCTACTGGACTTCCGGCAACAATCTTGCGGAATTGAGGGCGTGTTCCATCCAGCGCTCCCTGCAGTCTTTCTCTCGCCTGTTGAAACGCGTTCTGCCGCCGCTGCTGATCTTGCTCTTGCGCCTGTTTTTTAATGAGATTGACGCTTTCTTCGGCTGTTTTTCTAGCCTGCCGCAGTAATTCAGCCGCCTTCGTCTTGCTTTGCTCCAATCGCAAGGCGGCTTTTTCTTCCTCTTGACTTCGCTTGGCTTCCCAGCGTCGCTGCTCTTGCTCCCACGAGCGCTGCTGAAGTTCCAGAGTTGCAAGACGTTCTTGATACTCTAACTTTTCTTTTTCCAGCTCCTGCATCATCGCGGCCAAATCCACATGCTGCTGATCCATTAGTACGCGCGCCCTGTCTAATATCGCTTCCGCCAGACCTAAACGGCGGCTGATGGCGAAAGCGTTGCTAGAGCCGGCCATGCCGATGCGCAGCCGATAGGTCGGACGCAGGGTTTGCACATCAAACTCCACACTGGCATTTTCTACGCCTTCACGGGCATAGGCAAATTGCTTTAACTCGCTATAATGCGTTGTTGCCACAGTCAAAGCGCCGCAAGCCTGCAAATTTTCCAAAATGGACATAGCTAAAGCGGCGCCCTCTACCGGATCGGTGCCAGCGCCGATTTCATCCAGCAAAACCAAATCATCAGCGCCGACTTCTTGCAGAATGCTCACCAAATGCGTCATATGAGATGAAAAAGTACTCAAGCTTTGTTCAATACTTTGTTCATCGCCAATATCCGCAAATACCTGACTGAACATGCAGATGCTCGAACCGCTGTCTACCGGCAAAAACAAGCCAGCCTGCGCCATAAGCACCATGAGTCCCAGCGTCTTTAGCGCTACCGTTTTACCGCCTGTATTAGGACCGGTTATCAGCAGCATCGTATACTCTTCACCAAGAAACAAGTCAATCGGCACAACTTGGGCGGCGTTAATTAAAGGATGCCGGGCCTGACGCAAAGAAAGCCGCTTCGCTTCATTAAAAACAGGCTTAGTACATTTCCATTGCTCCGCCAGCCGAACCTTAGCCGCCAATAAATCCATCTGTCCTAATAAGCGGCAATTTTCTTGAATACTGTCATTATCGCGTCCCGTAACCGCACTTAAAGACTGTAAAATGCGTTCTATTTCATTGCGTTCAGCGGCAACGCATTGCTTAATTTCGTTGTTCAGCTCTACAATGCTCATCGGCTCAATGAAGACAGTAGCGCCGCTGGCCGATTGATCATGAACAATGCCTGGGAAAAAATGCTTATACTCCTGCTTCACAGGAATTACATAGCGATCACCCCGCATGGTTACCAAAGCTTCTTGAAAATATTTCTGGTATTCTTGAGAACGCAATACAGACTGCAAGCGTTCCTTAACGCGCCCGTGAGCCGTGCGAATGGCGCGCCGCAGTTTGGCCAGCTCCGGCGTAGCGTCGTCGCGCATTTGACCATGCTCGTCAATAACCGCTTCCACCGCCTGTTCTAAACGCTGCAACGAAACAAAACCTTCTGCATACTCGCTTAAAATTGGCGTTTCTTCCAAGCGGTTTAGCAAAAAGCTTCCCAAAATCCGGGCGCTTTTCATTGTAGCGGCGATATTGCGCAGCTCTTCTAGTTCTAAAATCGCTCCTAACGCCGCTCTGCCTGCTGCTTGGCGCACATCATGAATGCCGCCCAAGGGCAGCCGTTCTCCCTGCTCCGCCAAAAAAGCCACTGCTGCAGTTTCTTCCAACGATCGAGCAACGAACTCCGCTTCTACCTGGGGCTGCAGCTTTTCCGCCAGCTCTCGCCCCAGCGAGCACGCAGTCAAGGAGGCTAGGCGGCTTCGAACCTTGTCAAACTCCAATATATGCAATGCTTTTTCATTGATCATGCATCATGACTCCTCTAAAATAGTGCCCGCGCGTAGCGCCCGGCTTTACAGCCGGCGGCGGTAAAACCTGGCCTTTTTGCAACGCAAGCAATTCCCGGCAATAGTCGGCAGTCAAACGTCGCAACTCCTCCGGACGATACAGACGTCCATCCAGGCGCAATTGTGATACTCCGGTCTGGCGGAATTGTGTCAGATTACCTCGCAAATCCAATTCTTTAGCATTGAAGATATAGCTGCGGCAGCTGCTGTCTGTAAAAATGGGGAACCGCTCTTCTTTCCGGTCGCGCAAGTAGTAAGCTTCCTTTTGGCGACAAGGCTGGCTGCATGTTCCGGTATGCAACTCTCCAATATAAGAACCCAAGGGGCAAAACTCAGAGACCATCATAGTCAAGCGACCATGCACCAGACATTCACCAGCCAAACTCTGCGGCCAATGAAGCTTGCGAATTTGCTCAAAGGTCAATTCAGGAGACAATGTTGCTCCAACCGCTCCCTGTTCAGCCCAGAAGGCAAGAGTTTGAGAATTAAAATGGCTCAGCGGCGCATCCGCCCAAAAAGCTAGGGTCGGCGTTTTTTTCCGACATAACTCCAGCAAGCCTAAATTAGCCAGATATACGCCAGCTACTTCTTGCGACGCTGCAAACGAGAAAACCTGCTCCCAGCGAGACAGCTGCCATTCGCGGACAATACGCGGCGTTCCCAGCCACAGTTCTTTCCCCGCTTCCTGGACAGCGCGACAAACGGCAGCGTATTCCTCCGGCCCAGGCGCTGGTTTTACAAAATCTTCGCCTCCAAAAAGAATACCCGAGGCGCCTCCTGCCAACGCTGCCTGAACTTGCGCCAGTTCACTGCATTGTACACAAATTTTTTCCGGCCATTGTTCTTTCGCGATACGCCTTTCGTCTTTGAGCGCTAAACTGCAAGGTCCGGCCGAAAGAGAAGGCCGCTTATAAGAAATCAGTCTGGCTTCTTCCAACGCTTCCACGGCGCGACGACGCATTTCGTTTTGTTCGCTCACAGGTGCCATCAGCTCGCCCTGCGCCTTAAACTCCAAATTCTGCAGAGCAAAGGGAGTGTTGCCCAGGCGATCCACTTGCTTACGCACAGAATCAATTTGCAAAGCATGCTTTCTTGCTTCTTCCGCTAAAAAGTCAGTCTCTCCGACTCCCTCATGCCCTTCGTCATCGCGCAAAGTCAAGCGCAGCGGCTGTCCTAATACTGCCTCTACTACTGCCGTCACCGGCACTTTGCGCTGTTCTTTGGCAAAGGAGCTGCGTGCTTTGAGCATTAATTGTGCGTCAAACACCTTAAACGCCCGGTCATTCATTCCTACCGGCGGCATATCCGGAATGGTCACCAGCTCACCTGGTTCAGCCTCTTCTACCAACTTCCCATTTACATACATTTCTTGCATTGTAAGGTTGACACGGCCGCCTACTTTAACCCAAACATCAAGGACATCCCCCTGCCGCAGCGGCTGCTCCAGCTTTAAACACCCTTCCCTTTTGGCGTAGTCATAAGCCACAATGCGTCCCACCCGCAAGCCGCGATTGTTAGGACGACGATCACTCATCATGGTCCGCCCTGGTCGCCCTTGCAAATAAGCGGTAGTAAAATCACGATTAAAGATCTGTTCCAAGTCCCTCTGCAACGGCTCCAAAGACAATGTTTCGCCGCGCAGCGCCGCGTCCAGCGCCTGACGATAGGCGGCGACTACTACGGCCACATACTCCGGCCGCTTCATGCGTCCTTCAATTTTCAAAGAATGAACGCCAGCTTCCAGTAATTGCGGCACCAGCTCCAAGGTATTCAAATCCTTGGGGCTTAGAAGATATTCGCCAACTTCCTGAATTACAGTTCCCTCTTCCGTTTCCAAACGATAGTTGAGCCGGCAAGGCTGCGCACAACGTCCTCGATTGCCGCTGCGCCCCCCAATAAGACTGCTCATCAAGCATTGACCGGAATAGGAAATACAAAGAGCGCCGTGAACAAAAGCTTCAATTTCCGCGCCCCCTTCTTGGACGCATTGCTGCAGTTCCGCAAGAGACATTTCACGTGAGACCACCACTCTGGTAAAGCCAAGTTCCCGCAAAAAGCGCACGCCTGCAGCATTATGCACGGTCATCTGCGTACTGGCATGCAACGGCAAATTCGGCACACACGTACGGGCTACCGCCGCTACCCCCAAATCCTGAACCAGCACCGCATCAATTTCGCATTCGTATAAAAAACGCAGATATTCCTGCAGCAGTCTCATTTCACTGTCGTCCACCAATGTATTAACGGTTACATATACTTTAACGTTCCGTAAATGAGCATACCGTACCGCTTCTGTTAGTTCCTCGTCAGAAAAATTGGGGGCATAGGCTCTGGCCCCAAAGGCTTTCCCCGATAAATATACCGCATCAGCGCCATTTTCCACGGCAGCTCGAAACGCTTCAACGCTCCCGGCAGGAGCCAATAATTCACATACCATATATTTTCATTCCCTTCCCTTTCAACAAAGCCATTTTGAACTTTATTGCAACAATCGCTATCATTTTATCTTACCACAAACATAAAACCTTTTTCACTGCTATCTTTTGCCAGCCTTGAGGGAAAATCAGAGAAGCCTGCTATCCCTGCGCAATAAAGTCTTGTATAACAGCAAAATCATCTCGTTAAATAACCTTCATAAAGTGGCTTTCCTCTATCATTCGCGCTATGATAAAGGTTATTATTGAAACTCCAAGGAGGACGTTTTTATGTTGGAATCCAGTATACCTCTGCTTGTTATCCTTTTCTTAGCTCTCTTCGGCAGCAATTACAGTGTCTTTATCGCTGCTTTGATTTTACTGTTAATCAAGTGGCTTGGCTTTGAAGCCTGGCTGGCTCCGGTGGAAACGCACGGCATCTCTGTGGGTATTACTATTTTGACCATGGCCATCCTAGTTCCCATCGCTCAAGGCAAGCTGACTACGCAAATGCTTTTGGACGCCTTTAAATCGCCAGTAGGCCTTGTGGCTATCGCCGTAGGCATCTGGGTGTCCTACCTGGCGGCGCAAGGGGTTCCCTTTATGCGGGAAACGCCGGAAGCAGTCAGCGCCCTGATCGTCGGCACCATTGCCGGCGTCTGTCTCTTCCACGGTCTAGCAGTAGGCCCCTTGATTGCCGGCGGTTTAGTCTCTCTGGTGATCAGTCTGGCAGGATTCTTCAAGGCATAAAATCAGAAGGATAATTTCAATCGAGTAGGAGGCTGCCCATTAATTGAACAGCCGACCTCTCACACCACCGTACGTACCGTTCGGTATACGGCGGTTCAATAACTTGAGTGCAGTACCTCGTATCGTTCGGCTATGTCATCATAACCACTCGATACGAGGTATTCGTTTGTTAATGACCTGCTTAAAATCCAGCTCCTGGCAACTCGCCAATAGCCTCGTCGGGAATTTGCCCACTCCCTTGCTTTCGACTTGTCGATGCCAAGACGTTTTAGGTTTTCATATCTGGCAGACGGCTTCTTCCATTGCTTCCAGAAGATTTGCCGGATTCTTCTTCGCAGCCATTCGTTCAGTTCTTTCATCTTGAAACTCATGGCTGCTATCGAATAGTACCCAAGCCAGCCTGTCGTATACCGTTTCAACTTACTTAGAATGTCAGAAACTGAATTAGCTTGCTTTCGGCTTGTCAATTGCCTCAATCGTCCTTTAAACCTGTTCATCGCTTTGGCATGAGGGCGTATCCCTATGCTTTTGGTTACTTTGTACATAGAGAAACCTAGAAACTTTAGTCTTAGCGGGCTTCCAGCTTTGCTTTTGGCTTCGTTCACCTTGAGTTTCAGTTTCTTTTCGAGATAATCTTTGCAACCGGCCATCACGCGTTTGGCTGCTCGCTGGCTTTTGACGTATATGTTGCAGTCGTCTGCATAACGGACAAATTTGTGCCCGCGCTCTTCCAGCATTCGGTCAAACGCCGTTAGATAGAGGTTCGACAGCAGTGGCGACAGGTTCCCGCCTTGCGGCGTTCCTTCCGTCGTCGCACTAACCAGCCCATTGAACATGACTCCACTCTTGAGAAATTTGCGTATCAAATTGATAACGGCTCGGTCTTGTATGACTTTCTTTACTTGTTCGATTAGGATGTCATGGTTGACCGTGTCAAAATACTGCGTGAGGTCTATGTCAACTACTTTCACATAGCCTTGCTTGTAGTATTCTTCCGTCTTCTTAATCGCCTGATGCGCACTACGTCCTGGTCTGAATCCGTAGCTGCTGTCGCTAAATTTCTCTTCAAATATTGGTGTCAATACCTGCGCTATCGCCTGTTGAATCATTCGGTCGATTACGGTGGGTACGCCGAGATTTCTCGTCCCACCATCTGGTTTGGGAATTTGCACCCGTCTGACCGGTTTAGGTTTATACCAACCTCCGCGCAGGCTCCTTAAAAGTTCTTCTTTGTGTTCCTTCAGATACGGCAGCATTTCGCCCACCGTCATGCCGTCAATGCCAGGAGCTCCGCCGTTTTTCATTACCCGCTTGTAGGCTTCGTTTAGGTTATCTCTATGCAGTATCTGTTCAAGCAGGTCTTCTGCACCGTCTTTCTCTGCGGTTTCCAGTGTGGCAATACTCTGCACTCCGCTGTTACTCTCTGTTTCCAACATACCCTCGCAGCGGCAGCCGACCTTAGTCGTTTTCTGCTCTCTTCGCATTGCCTCACCTTCTTCTCGCTCAAAAGAGCTGTTATTGTTCGGTCCTTCCCGAAAAAAAAAAACTTTCGGTACTATGACCTCTGCTGACTTCTTGCAATTGAGCCATACATCACTGCATGGGTTCTTCGGGTGTCATGGGGTTGCCAATGTCTTTCGAAGCCTTGCAAGACCTCCCCGGTTAAGAACAGTAACTTTCATCCCATGTCACCGCCGCATCTACACCATGGAGTTCGGGTAGTGTTGGACTTCGTTTTGTCTGGCAAACTCGTCCGCTCCACACTTGCCTTATATGCGGTTTCTGTTCGTCGGTGCAGGACTTTGCTTTCAGCTTCCTTCAGATTCCACCTCACGATGGACACCCTTGCTGTTCAGCTAATGGTTCCCACTACCAAGCCCATAGCGGACTTTCACCGCCTAGTTACTGCCCATGCCGGGCAAACCAGAGAAGCACTGGGTTCTGCGCAAATGCGCAAAACCCAGTGCTTCTTGTCATTTTATCGCTTGTCGTCATCAAGCAGTTCCATTAATTCCTGATAGTCCTGCTCCAGCTTGCCAAACTCTTCCGCCAGATTCAGCGCCGTCAATACAGCTACTTTGGCTACGGACAGCCTGGGATTACTGCGCGCCAGCTGACGCATCCTCTGGTCAACCGTCGCAGCAATCTTCCGCACGGTTTCCGCTTCCATATCCCCTTTCAGAGTATAGGCTTCGCCAAAAATTTCCACCGTCACCTTGCACTTGTTTTTATCCATCTCGTCACCTGACACTTTATGCGTATTTCGTCTTAGTCATTCATTCGACAAGAATAAACTAATTCCTTCCCAAGACAAAATGCAACCTTCCTATTGACGCAGTTCGCAGCCAAAACGCTCGTGAAGGCGACTGATGATTTTTTGAATCACTGCCTCCACTTCTTCGTCAGTCAGCGTTTTCTCAGCAGACTGGAAGAGCAGCGAGAAGGCCAGGCTGCGTTGGTTCGCAGGCAAGCGGTCTCCTTTATACAAGTCAAAAAGAGTAACTTGCTTTAGCAAGGCGCCGCCAATTTTATTGATTTCCTGCTCTAGCGCGCCTGCAGAAATTTCATCAGAAGTAACAAACGCTAAATCCCGCTGCATCCCTGGGAATTTAGGCAATGCCGTGTAGGTCGGCAGACGTTTCCATAAAGGAAGCATAGCTTCCAACGACAGTTCGCAAAGGAACACAGGCGCCCGCAGGCCAAAAGCTTCCCGCGTATCAGGGTGCACTTCGCCAACCCAGCCAAGTTCTTTGCCTCCCGGATAAACGATACGAGCGCAGCGTCCCGGATGCAATGCCGGATGAACCGCCTTTTCAAAAACAGCCTTGCTTAAGCCCAGCGAACTGAGAAGCTGTTCCGCCAAACCCTTAGCGTCATAAAAATCAACAGGTTCTTGGCCTTGGCTCCAGCCTTGGGGCTGTCTTCTGCCCGTCAGCGCGGCGCACAACATCCAAGGCTCTTGAGGCAGCGTATCCATGGGCAAGTTTTTCGGCAAATATACCGCGCCAATTTCAAACAAGCGCACATCTTCATTGCGGCGAGCCACATTGCGGCCTACCATTTCCAGCATATTTCCCAGCAGCGTAGTACGCAAGATTGGGAATTCATCCGTAATGGGATTTAATACAGGCACCGCTTGGCGGCGTACGTCTTCCGCCCCCAAACGCAAGGCGTCAAATACTTTAGGATGAGAAAAGCTGAAGGAGATGCCTTGCATGAAACCGGCAGCCACACATTGCTGCGTAAGCAGGTCCACCAAATCATGGCGCTGGCTTTGTCCGCCTGGTGCTACTGCCGCCGCAGGCAGAGAAGCTTGAATCTGCTCAAAGCCATGCATGCGTGCAATTTCCTCAGAAACATCGGCCATTCCTTCCACATCATCGCGCCAAGAAGGAACGCCTAAGGTAACTTTATCGCCTTCTGTCTGAAGAATGGTAAAATACAAGCGCTGCAAAATTTCGCTCATGCAGTCTGCTGACAAGGACGTTCCCAAACGGCGATTCACCTCAGCTACGGAAAAGGAAACCGTTCTCGGCTCTTGCACTACCGGGTAGGCATCAGCGTACCCCGGCGCCACACGGCAGGCTCCCATTTCTTGCAGCAACTGCGCCGCCCGATCCAGCGCGTCTGTTGCACGCGCCACGTCGGTACCGCGTTCAAAGCGGCCCGAAGCCTCCGAGCGCAGGCCCAACTGACGAGCAGTTCTCCGGATGTTCGCCCCTTGAAAATGCGCGGCTTCCAAAATGACCGTCTGCGTAGCATCGGTCACTTCGCTGTCAAAACCGCCCATTACGCCGGCCAAGCCTGCGGGTCCTTCAGCGTCAGCGATAACAAGCATGCTGGAGTTTAGTTTTCTTTCTACCGAATCCAGCGTCACCAGCTCTTCCCCGTCGTCAGCCAGTCGCGCCGTCAAAGAAGCGCCGCGTACGCGTGAAGCGTCATACGCATGCAAGGGCTGTCCCATTTCCAGCATGACAAAATTGGTCACATCTACAACATTGCTGATGGAGCGCATGCCTGCCGCTTCAACCCGTCTGACCAGCCATTCCGGCGAAGGACCCACTTTTACATTGTGAAGCACCCGCGCGGCAAAGCGGCGGCACAAATCCGGACAAGCCGTATGCACGGTCACTGTTTCACTTGCTTGCGGTAAAGCCGCATCCTCTTGAACCTTAATTGCCGGCAAGGTTAAAGAAGCTCCGGTTAAAGCAGCAACTTCCCGCGCCAAGCCAATAACGCTGAAGCAATCAGGACGATTAGCCGTTAGCTCAAAGCCCAAAATAACTTGATTCAAGCCCAGCACATCTTGGATTCCCTGGCCAATTTCCGTAGCAGCCGGCAGAATATAAATGCCGCTGCGCTGTTCCTCCGGCAGTTCTTCCGAATCAATCCCCAGCTCTTTGGCGGAGCAAAGCATGCCGTAAGAAGGCTCGCCTCGCAACTTGCTGGCTTTAATAGACACCCCGTTCGGCAAGTGCGCCCCCTCTAAGGCGACAGGAATTACATCCTTTTCTTGCACGTTGGCAGCGCCAGTCACAATTTGCAGCAGCTCCGCTGCGCCTACATTAACGCGACAAATGCGTAGTTTATCTGCATTAGGATGAGGCAAAATCTCTTCAATTTTACCGACCACCACTTTTTCCAAACCTTGTCCCTGGTATTCAATTTCCTCTACAGGAATACCAGCCATAGTCAATGCATCCGCCAATTCTTGCGGCGCAGTCTGAATCGTTACATAGTCATTAAGCCATTCAATGGATGTGCGCATGAGAATCCTCCTTTGTACAATTAAAACTGCCGCAAAAAGCGAACGTCATTTTCATAAAACAGACGCAAATCGTCAATTTGGTACAAAAGCATGGCAATGCGTTCCACGCCCATGCCAAAAGCAAAGCCTTGCACCTTGTTCGGATCGTAGCCGCTCAACTCCAGCACTCGCGGATGCACCATGCCGGAACCTAAAATTTCCAACCAGCCGGTTTGCTTGCAGACCCGGCAGCCTTTCCCCTGGCAAATCACGCAGGAAATGTCCACTTCAGCGCTCGGTTCCGTAAAAGGAAAGAAACTAGGACGAAAACGAACCCCAGTATTAGAGCCGAAAATTTCCCGAATAAAGAGTTCCAAGGTTCCCTTTAAATCGGCAAAATTGATCTCCTTGTCAATAACCAAGCCTTCTACCTGATGGAACATCGGCGAGTGCGTGGCGTCGTAATCACAGCGATATACTTTGCCAGGCGCAATAATCCGCACCGGACTATTCGGCTCGCTGGCTTGCATAACCCGCGCCTGTACTGGCGAGGTATGAGTCCGAAGCAACAGCTCCGGCGTAATATAAAAAGTATCCTGCATATCCCTTGCCGGATGATCCGGCGGCAAGTTCAAAGCTTCAAAATTATAGGAATCTTCTTCCACTTCCGGCCCTTCGGCTACCGCAAAGCCCATGCGCATAAAGACCGCCTTAATACGATCCAAGGTCAGCATCAGCGGATGCACATGCCCGTTAAAAGACGCTCTCCCAGCCAAAGTAATATCAATGGTTTCTTTTTCCAAACGATCTTGAAGCTCAGTGGCTTTCAAAGCCCCTGCCCGCTCTTCTAGGAGCGCCTCCAACTTGGCCCGCACTTCATTCACGAGCGCGCCTATGCGCGGACGTTCTTCCGGCGACAATGCTCCCATACCGCGCAAAACAGCAGTTAAGCTGCCTTTTTTGCCCAAGTATTTTACTTTCAACTCATTCAAGGCGGCTACGGTTTGCGCCTGCTGCATCTCCTGCAACGCTTCCGCTTGTAAAATCTGTAGCTGATTTTCCATGTTCCACTTGCCTCCTGTTTTATAATCATTGCAAAAAAACAAAGCCCTTCCACCCCCTCGAAAGGGGCGAAAAAGCTTATTCGCGGTACCACCCTTGTTTGTACTCAAGCTTCGTAACGTGAAGCAGTCCGTGTTTACCTACTTGAATTCAGAAAAGCGTTCAGTAAACAAGGCTCCGGAGCGAACTTCTGACAGCGAAAATACAGCGCGCTTACAGTCCATGGCAACGCCTCCCTGAAGAATTCTCCTCTGCATACTTTCTCCTTCATCACCAGCACTATGTAGTTCGTTCCCAAGCCGTAAACCGCTCTTTATTGCAATAAAAGGCGGCGGTACAGGAGATACGCGGCAATGGAGCCAGTTGCTTCAAATACTTTCCATAGCATATCGGTGGTCATCATGGCGAGACCCTCCCTGCTCCTGTTCAGCATGCTTTCAGGAAATTTCTTGTTGTCATTATACCATATCAAAAGCAGCTCTGACAAGCCAAGTCCGCTCTTAACCAAGGGCTTTCTCTAAAAATACAAAAAACGCATTTATCTTATTTTATTTCTTAGCTCAGCCGCTGCCGCATAGCTTCATAGAGCAGCAGCGAGCCGGCCATAGCCACATTCAAAGACTCCATTCCTCCCGGCATGGGAATGAAAACGGCGCCATCCGCCTCTTCTTGCCAAAAAGCCGACGCCCCTTCTCCTTCGTTGCCTAAAAGCAGCAAATGCCTTGCTTTTAAATCAGCCTGATAGCTTGGTCGGCCTCCTTCGAGCGCAGCTACCCACAATGCAAGTTTTTGCTGTTTCCGAAGGCGGTTCAAGGTCTCCGGCTGTATTTTTTGCACTACAGGCAAACGAAAAACAGCCCCCATACCGGCACGCACCGCTTTACTGCTAAAAGCGTCTGTGGTCCCTTCCAGCAAAACAGCCCCGACTGCGCCTAACGCCGCAGCCGTCCGCAGCAAGGCGCCGACATTTCCCGGATCCTGCACGCGATCCAGTACAAGGAGCGGCCCGTCACCAGGCATAGCCAGCACCTGCTCAAGTTCCCAGTACTTTTGCCGCACGACCGCTAAAATGCCTTGCGGCGTCTGCGTCTCGCCAAGCTTGCGCAATAGCTCGCCGGAAACTTGCAACAGTCGGCCATATGGCTGTTGGCGCTTTCGCAGCAGCTCTTCCATCTGCGTTTTTTGTCCATAATCATCGGCTGCAACAAGAAACAGCAATTCCCAATCTGATTGGATCGCTTCTTGCACCGCCCGCGTGCCTTCCACGATAAATAAGCCGCTCTCGTCTCGTTTTTTGCGCTGTTGCAAGGAGCGAATTTGTTTCAATTGTTCATTCGCAGCACTGCCTATTTTTTCCCAATACAACGTCATTCAAGCTCCTCCAAGCGCTGGACGCCCCGATTCGCGCCGACAACGAACAGCACATCTTTATCCATAATTTTCTCCGTTGGCTGCGGCGGCACCAATAACTGCTCCCCTCGACGTATAGCTACCACATTGACCTCATAACGACCGCGTAAATCCGTTTCCACCAGATTTTTTCCGACCAACACCTTGGGGGCTGTTACTTCCACAATACTGTACTCAGGAGATAACTCAATGTACTCCAAAACATTGCTTGAAACAAGATTGTGCGCCACACGCTGCCCCATGTCCCGTTCCGGATACACAACTCGGTCCGCGCCTATTTTCTCCAGCATCTTTCCATGAAGATTGTTTTTCGCTTTAGCGACAATATAAGATACTCCCATCTCTTTGAGCTGCAGCGTCGTCATCAAGTTTGCCTGTACATCTGCCCCAATGGCCACTACAACGACGTCAAAATTCCGAATCCCCAGGGCTTTCAACGTATCCTCATCCGTAGTGTCCGCCTGGACCACATGAGTTACTTCATCGCTAAAATCCTGCACCCGCGTTTCATCGGTATCAACCGCCAACACTTCATAGCCCATCTCATACAGCGTTTTAGCCACACTGGTGCCAAAACGCCCTAACCCTATAATGGCAAATTGCTTTCTTTTCATAACAATCCTCATTTCTGGAATTCACTGGCTTTCTCAGCCAATAATAAACTTCCCTTCCGGGTAATGCATGGTCCGCTTGTTTTTTCGTGAACGCAGCGTTAAAGCCATCACCAGCGTCACAGGTCCCACTCTGCCCGCAAACATCGTAAAAATCAGCCAAAGCTTTCCGGGCTCCGATAAGCTTGGCGTAATTCCCGTTGTCAAGCCCACCGTGCCAAATGCGGAAACAACTTCAAAAAGCAAATTTAAAAATGGGGCGCTTTCGCTGATACAAAGCATCATGGTCACAAAGCAGACTAACGACGCAGAAATAAACACCACCGTGAAAGCCTTGTAAATAATGCCGTGCGGAATGCGGCGCTTAAAAAGCTCTGCATCCTCTCTGCCGCGCATCATCGCCCAAATAGAAGCCAAGAGCACGCCCAGCGTCGAGGTCTTGATACCGCCGCCTGTTGAAGAAGGCGACGCCCCCACAAACATCAAGAGAATTAAAAAAAACAAAGTTTCCGGCCCCAAAGTATCCAGTGGCAACGTATTATAGCCAGCCGTCCTCGCCGAAACTGCTTGAAAGTAACTGCTGAGAATTTTATCCGGCCAAGAAAGCGGCCCCATGCCTGCAGGATTTGCATGCTCAAATACTAAAATTCCCAATGTGCCAATCACCAGCAATACAGCCGACATCACAATAACAAGGCGCGAATGTACAGTAAGCTTGCTGAAAGAACGTTGATTCCAAGCGTCTGCCATAACCATAAATCCGATGCCCCCAAGGATAATTAACGTAGTCACCGTTATATTTATGGTCAGATCAGACACATACGCAGTCAGGCTGCTGTAATTGCCAAACAAATCAAACCCGGCATTGCAAAAAGAAGACACCGCATGCCAATAGCCATAATAAATACCAATCGGTCCAAACTCATCATACCAGCGCCAGGCCAGAATCGTGCCGCCGATCCCTTCAATTAACAACGTTATCTTGATGACATACAAAGCCAGCCGCACCACGCCGGACATGGTAATTTGATTCAACGCTTCTTGCAAAATCAAACGTTCCCGCAAATGAATGCGCTTACCAAGCATGATGCCCATTAATGTCGTCATGGTCATAATGCCCAAACCGCCAATTTGAATCAAAAAAATAATGACAAGCTGCCCAAATAAGGAAAAATGCTTTCCCGTATCTAACACCACCAAACCCGTTACACAGACAGCCGATGTAGCCGTAAACAACGCATCAATAAAAGACGTTCCATTACCTGACGTCGTAGCTTGGGGCAGTGTTAGCAAGCCACTTCCCAACAAGATAATCCCCGCAAATCCAAGAACTAGAATTTGATAGGGCGTCAACGTCCATTCTTTCAAAAAACTAAGAGTCCTGTTTTTCAAGACGATCGCTCCACTCCAGCCTATATTCTTCCCAGTTCATTATAAGCACTCCATTAGCGCCCGTCTAGAGGGGGCGGAAACTTAAAAAGCAGGAGAAAACGAAGCAATGCCTCGAAATCTCCTGTCTGAATGGTGCTCTTTAAATAGCTTTGGCCTTAGAGATGCACTCAAAGGCCAGCATGTACTTGCGCACCGACTCTTTGACGCCTTTTTTAACAATAGCCATCAAATTGACATAATTCATGTGCGGCGTCCGCGACAGTTCTTTTTTCAACTGCTCCGCCGCCACCGTTGACGTGTCGGTTGCAATATTAATTTTAGCAATGCCTGCTTGAATCAAACGCCGATACTCTTCCGCCTGCAGGCCAGCGCCGCCATGCATGACTAACGGAATCTGCACCATCTGACGCAGCATTCCAAGACGTTCAACGTCCAGTGCAGCATCTGCACTATCTCCTAAATGATTACCACAGCCTACCGCCAAGGCGTCAATACGAGTTTTTTGCGCAAACAGCGCCGCCTCTTCTAACCCGCTTGCAGCCTCGCCGCCCAAGGAGCCAAGTTCCCCTTCCACCGTCAGCCCGGAAGCATGCGCAATTTTGGCCACTTCCTTCGTCCGGCGTATGTTTTCCTCAAAAGACAGCCTGGAACCGTCAAACATGACCGAAGTAAACCCCCACCGCACGGCTTTCAAAATCCCCTCGTACGTATGGCTGTGATCCAAATGCAAGGCCACTGGAACACTTGCTTTATGAGCAGCCCGCACCATAGCAGCTCCCAGCAAATCCGCGTCGACAAACTTAAATAACCGTTCCGGAATCCCCAGAACTAAAGGCGTTTTTAATTCTTCCGCTACTTCAACTACCGCTCCCAAGGTTTCAAAATTAAAAACATTAAATCCTCCTACTGCGTATTGCCGCCGCCGCGCATCCTGTAGAAGTTCTGCCATTGTTACTAAAGCCACGACACAACTCTCCCTTCAGGGTTTATTTATTATGTTTTTTCTTTTCGCCATAAAAATCCAAAACCCCTGCGGGAAAAGCAAAGATAATTTGAAAAACACAAACTTTTCAAATTATCTTTGCTTAAAGAAAAAAGCCGGCCCTAAGGCCGGCTTTTCGATAGTTTGTTTTACAGTTTTGCTTTAGCGGTTTCAACCAGCTGGTTGAAAGCAGCCAGATCATTGACAGCCAAATCGGCCAACATTTTACGGTTTACTTCCACGCCGGCTTTAGTCAAGCCATTGATCAATTTGCTGTAGGATAAGCCGTTAATACGGGCAGCCGCATTGATACGGGCAATCCACAGACGACGGAATTCGCCTTTTTTCGCACGACGGTCACGACGAGCGTAGAACAACGCTTTCATGACTAATTCGTTGGCTTTTTTAAACTGCTTGCTGCGGGCGCCACGGTAGCCTTTAGCCAGCTTCAGAATTTTTTTATGGCGTCTATGTGCAGTAACGCCTTTTTTTACTCTCGGCATTTTAATCCCTCCAGAAAGTGTGCATTAAAATAATTTCAAATTATGCGTTCGGCAGCATAAGCTGTACGCGCTTGTGGTCGGACTTGCTTACCAGCGAAGCTTTGCGCAGGTTGCGCTTACGCTTAGGCGATTTGCATTCCAGGATATGGCTTTTAAAAGCTTTGGCGCGCTTGAACTCACCGCTAGCGGTGATACGAAAACGTTTGGCAGCGCTTCTACGAGTTTTGATTTTCGGCATTACTTGCTCCCCCTTGCTGTTGTTTCAGTTTTATGCCTGCTGTTGTTTGGGATTTAGAATCATAATCATGTTCTTGCCTTCCAGCTTCGGATCGCGTTCTACATTGGCGATATCAGCCAATTCCTTGGCCATACGCACAAGCAAAACCCGCCCTAATTCCGGATGGGATAATTCCCGGCCACGGAACATGATGGTCACTTTGACCTTGTCACCATCTTCTAGAAAACGCAGGGCATTTTTTTTCTTAACATCAAAGTCGTGGTCTTCGATATTAGGACGAAGTTTGACTTCTTTGATGGTAACGATTTTTTGTTTCTTTTTTGCTTCTTTGTCCCTTTTTTGCTGCTCATACTTGAACTTTCCATAGTCCATGATGCGGCATACCGGCGGACGAGCCGTCGGAGCAACTTCTACCAGGTCGAGATTCTGTTCGATAGCCATCTGCAATGCGTCGCGCACCTGCATGATGCCTAGCTGTTCACCTTCGGCGGTAGTTACCCGCACTTCTCTTACCCGAATCTCTTCGTTGATCCGCAAATTTTCTTTGCTAATTGTCATTCACCTCCGCATACATTTACAAAAAGAAAGCGGGTAGAGTCTGCACTCCACCCGCAATACACCCTTAGCTTTGGGTTTGCTAACCTGGCTCACTGCTCCATGGCGTGGCAAGGTGAGAAGCGGATGGCTTCTTCTTTTAAATCACTTTTGTTAAGATACCATGAATTTTATTTTTTGTCAACGCCATTTTATTTTTTGGCAGCAATTTCCGCTAACAGCTGCTTCGTAAAGACGTCCGTCGCCTGCGGTCCCAAATCTCCTTCGCCCCGTTTACGCACAGCCACAGTGCCATTTTCCATTTCCTTATCGCCTACCACCAGCACATAAGGAATTTTTTGCATTTGCGCTTCTCTGATTTTATAGCCGATTTTTTCGTTGCGCTCATCTACAGTCACGCGGATATCCTGAGCCCACATTTCTTTAGCGACTTTTTTAGCATAGTCCATGTGACGGTCCGTAATGGGCAAAATTTTAACCTGTATCGGCGCCAGCCAAGCTGGGAAGGCTCCTGCAAAATGTTCAATCAGAATGCCAATGAATCGCTCCAGGCTGCCATAAGCCACGCGGTGAATCATTACAGGGCGATGCTTTTGACCGTCTTCGCCAATGTAGTTCAAGTCGAATTTTTCCGGCATCAGCATGTCCAATTGAATGGTGCCGCACTGCCAAGTCCGCCCAATGGAATCGCGCAGATGGAAGTCAATTTTCGGACCGTAAAAAGCGCCATCGCCTTCATTGACCTTATATTCCATGCCTCGCTCATCAAGGGCGTCTTGAAGCGCCTTGGTAGCCGTTTCCCAAACCTCATCCGAGCCCATAGAGTCCTCGGGACGAGTGGAAAGCTCCGCATGATACGAAAGGCCAAAAGTGCTGTATACTTCATTGAATAAATCAATAACGCCCTGGATTTCTTCTTTAATTTGCGACGGCAGCATAAAAATATGCGCATCATCCTGGGTAAAGCTGCGTACGCGCATCAAGCCGTGTAAAGCGCCTGAAATCTCATGACGATGCACCAGTCCCAGCTCACAGGTGCGCAAGGGCAAATCCCGGTAACTATGATACTGCGACCGATATACAAGGATGCCCCCAGGACAGTTCATCGGTTTTACCGCGTAGCCTTCACCGTCAATCTCCGTAAAGTACATGTTTTCCCGGTAATGATCCCAATGTCCGGACTGCTGCCATAATTTCTGGTTCAAAATAATCGGCGTCCGAATTTCCTGGTAGCCATATTTCCGGTGCATTTTACGCCAGAACGTTTCCAATTCATTGCGCACAACCATGCCGTTGGGATGGAAGAAAGGAAATCCAGGGCCTTCCTCTTGCATGCTGAACAGATCCAATTCTTTGCCCAGTTTGCGGTGATCCCTTTTCGCTGCTTCCTCCAGCATTAACAGGTAGGCGTCTAAGTCCGCTTTCTTCTCAAAGACCGTACCGTAAATACGCTGCAGCATTTTTCGTTTTTCATCGCCTCGCCAGTAAGCGCCGGCAACCGACTGCAGCTGAATGGCTTTGAGCTTCCCTGTAGACGAAACATGAGGACCGGCGCACAGGTCGACAAATTCACCTTGCTCGTACATGGAAATAACCGCATCTGCCGGCAAGTCCTGAATCAATTCCACTTTGTAGTCTTCACCGCGCGCGGCAAACAAAGCAACAGCCTCTTCGCGGCTGGCTTCCTTGCGGGAAATCGGCAAATCTTCTTTAACGATTTTTTCCATTTCCTTTTGGATACGAGCCAAATCTTCCGTACTAAAAGGTTCTTCCACGTCAAAATCGTAATAGAAGCCATTAGCAATGGCCGGACCAATGGCAATTTTTACTTTCTTGTCGCCATATAAGCGCTTGACCGCTTGAGCTAACAAGTGAGATGCGCTGTGGCGCAACGCATCTCGTCCTGCGTCCTCTTCAAACGTCAAAAGCTCCACTGCCGCATCCTGATTCAGCTTGCTGGCCAAATCCTTTACCTGCCCGTCCACTTTGCCTACCAGTACTTTTTTAGCCAAGGAACGGCTGAGCTGTTCTGCTAGTTCGCCAAGAGTAGTACCCTGAGCCACCTCGCGAATACTGCCGTCTTTTAATTTTACTTGTACCATGTTTACAACCTCCTTGCAAAAAATAAAATCCCCGTCCCATGTAGGGACGAGGATTGCTCGCGATTCCACCCTGCTTGGCCCGAAAGCCCTGCTTGTTTAGGAAAATAACGGCTCCTTATTCCGGCCGGCTCTACTCTTATTCAAACCGGCAGCTCCAAGGCGGTAATTCAGCGCACCATGCCAGAACGCTTACAGCCAATGACGTTCTTTCTCTGCAGACATGCTTATCAGTGAATCATATCCTTGTCTTTGCTATTACTGATATTATTTCGATTATACTCCAAGGCCTCCGACCCTGTCAACCGGCTTCAGCCTCTTCATTAGCTCTTGGTACCATTCATTCCTGCGGCGAATAACAAAGCGCAGTTTTTCCTCTTCAGCGGTCTTTAGGACTAACGCATTGGGTATAAGTCCAAGGCTTCGAGCCGTAGCAACTTGCGTCAGAGCCCCCAAAGACACTTCTTTTAGATATTTATGTTCCATTCCCATTACATAGCCCACAAAAACCAGCCGTTCTGTCGTCAAATATAATGCGCCGTGAAGTTTTTCCGCCGCCGAATCAAAATTAGCATGATCTTTTTTTATGATTTTTTCATTATCATGCAAGGAAAAGCTATACATACACTGCACCTGCCTGTCAAAATTCACTCAAAACAATTTAAGTTTAATTATATTCGACAAGCTTTTCAAAAATCCTACTTTAAAACAAAACAGAAACAGTTTTCTTCTTGCCCGCCAAGGAAGCGCGCTCCCCCTAAGCAGTAACCTGTCGCGAGATTAAGTCACCCTGGATATTCATGGTATATTGCAATTGAGGCGCTAAGGCTTTAAAAAATTCCGCATGCCAAACCTCATGACACTGCGCCAGAAGTTGGCTGTCCGTACCGGTTTTTTTCCAATTTGCCGCTTGTATCCAGCCGGCATTACTCCACCTTGTCACCTTGCTGTCTTCCTGCTCCAGCCGATCCCAACGATCACAAGGCATGCCGTTCAACACTTTGCCGGCAAACGCCGCATACGCTGCTGCCGCATCGGTTTCTTCCCGGCCGTCTTGACGAGCGGCCAGGCCACATTGTTTTCCCTGTTCGCCAAAGACGGCTTTCATCATTTCTGGACCGTCTGAGCCTAAACGCGCCAGCAATTCTTTAACGGTGGCTGCTTCGCGCAATTCCGCCAAATTAATCTGCCGCTGCAGCCAGCCGTGAATGTTATCCGCATCAATCAGCTCCGCCAAATCCTCATCCGGCAGCGGCGCTCCGTAGGTCTGCCAAACCATTTCCCGTCCTTCTTCCGCCATGTCGGCATCAATCTGGGCCGCCGCCTCCCAAAGCAATTGTTCCCGCTCCACCAAGATACGAATTTTATGATACAGCCAGTAGTGAATTGGTCCTAAATACAAGCTCATAGTAATTCCTCCATTCTATTGGTTCTGTTCTTCTTTAATGCTGCTGTTTAGCGCCGATACCAGGTCGCTTACCTGTAGGCCGTGAATAGCAGCCGCTTGATGCAGCGGCTCTCCTGTCGAAGACGGACAACCCAGGCAGCCCAAGCCAAAAGAGCGGAAAACCGGTACTGTATGCGGATACACCTGCAGAATATCACTAATCACCGTATCCTCGTTCACCATATCTCCCGGTTGCAAATTTCCCTTTAAAAGTGGCGCAGACGTCGTTTGCTTAGGCAAAGGAAGCCCCGTCTCTGCGGAATCGGATTGCTGCTGCCCGTAAAAACGGCTCAACACTTCTTTTTGAAAGCTCCCAAAGCCAATGCGGTCAATAAAGACTCCCATGCGCTCTACCTCAGCGTTTTGCTTGTAGAACGAAACAATAACCTCCGCCATCCGCAGAGCCTCTTCCAGATTCAGCGAGCCCAGCAGCTTATCCGCCAGCCGGGGCTGCGCTCCGGCGCAGCCGCCTACATACACGTCCCAGCCGTTTTCCGTACCGATGAAGCCTACGTCCTTCACATGCACCTCAGCGCAGGAATTAGGGCAGCCGGCTACGCCCATTTTAATGCGCGAAGGCATTTCTTTTTTATGGTAGCGCTTGTCCAGCTCCATCCCTAGCTTTATGGCGTCTTGCTTGCCGCGCTTGCAAAAGGTGTCGCCCGGGCACATTTTGATGCTACGCACGCAATTGGCAAAACCCATGGCAGGCTGCATACCCAGCAGCTCCCATACGCCTTCCACATCTTCCGCTTTCAAGCCGGTGATCATAATACGCTGCGCCGAGGTCAGCTTCAACACACCGCCGAATTGCTCCGCTGCTTCCGCATAGCGCCGCAGTACATCCGGTTTGACAAAACCTCCCGGCAGATGCGGCGTCACCGCATACGTTTTTTTCCCGTCTCTTATTTTTTGCAAGTTTGCACCTTTAGGCTGCATAGCTTGTCTACCTCCTTCAATATGGCTGCTTTCTATGGTCTTAGTATACCCGCAAAAAGAAAAGCAGGCTGTGATATGCCTCACAGCCTGCTTACTTTACCAATATTTTATCCAACCGCGTAAAACAATCCGCTTTCCACTTAATAAGCGGACTTTTTTACGCAGTTTCTACAGATATACTTTTGCCAACCATCTGCCCCGCCCGAAGATTCACCGATTTCCCGCAGGAACAAATTCAACTTTTAACCGCATCCCCAAATCGTTTGTAATAGAGATGAGTTGCAACTGTTTTTCTTATGCACAATTTTGGCGGCCAACACGCACAATCCATGCGGTCAAAATGCTCGTTCTTCGTCGGCGTATTCACTTGCCGCGATTCCGGAGAAACGTACCCTAAGCATAAATCTGCTGCAAGCCCTTGCCAATATCGACTTTTACTAACTATCTTTCCGTTGGCAGCCGCAATTGGTTAGCAACACTAACCAACTCGCTATTATTGCAGTGCTTTTTAGAAGTAATGCCATTTTATACATTACCATCAATCTTTTTTTCTAATATTATTCTTTGTATCTTAGATACACAAGCATCAATCTCTTTTCGTATTTGCCACTCCCAAAAGCGAATAACTTCCCATCCCATTTCTTTCAAGAGGCACTCTACCTCTCTATCTCTTGCTATATTTCGCTTGATCTTAGGTATCCAATACTCATGATTTGACTTAATTGCATGCTGACGATTTTCCCAATCAAATCCATGCCAAAAATCACTGTCACAAAATACAGCAACCTTATACTTTGTAAAAACAATATCAGGCTTTCCTGGTAATCCAGCATAGTTTTTTCTATATCTAAGTCCTTCTTTCCACAATGCTTTTCGAAGTTTAATTTCAATGCTTGTATCTTTACTTTGAATAGCTTTCATGTTCTTATGACGTTGTTCTCTTGTCAGATTATCCATCAGATAACCTCGCAAAATTTTTCTCCATTAATCATCTTTTTCGAAAGACCATGCTCTGCCAAGCCTTTGTTCAATAACTTTGCAAGTTTTTTTGCGATTGCCTTAGCAAGAATAGGGGGAACTGCATTTCCCACTTGCTGATACTGTGCATCTTTGGTTCCTTCAAAAACAAAACTATCCGGAAAGGATTGCAACCTCGCTGCCTCTCTAATACTAATAGCTCTATTTTGTTCTGGATGAATCCACATAGACTTTCTCACATTAATCACAGTCCCAGATGGTTCATTATAATCTAACCGTAAATATATAGTATTTTGCGTTCGGCTGGCATCAGTATAAGTATCTTCCTTCATTGTTAAATCTAGCGAGTGAAAGTTTTCCCCTTGCCTAATAGCAGCAAACCGTTTAAGAGCCGTCTCCCTCGTTTCAGTAACAATATGATTATATAAGATATTAGTATCCCTAAGCTTTCTTCCTAAAGTACTAATTTCATTTCCCACCGGCTCGATTACAATTCCACTATCCTCCGCCACGTTATACCCTGGATTTATATTGGACAAATCCCCAATTGCATCTCGAACAGTATTATACGCTTCTGCTTTAAAAGATCCTTTAGGAAGCTCTACTTTAGAACAAATGCTTTTTTTTATACCCATAACCACAAACCGCATTCTCTTTTGAGGCACCCCGAAATCAGCGGCACTTAAAACTCCATTATCTATGACATAACCATTTTTATCTGATCCAAGAACCTGCTTCAAATAATCATATACAGCAAAGGAACGAGTATGGGCAACAATATGCTTATCTCCCGTATACCGTTCAACAAGAATATTGTTGTCAAATATTTCCTTTGATTTACTTAGCATTCTTTGAATCATTATTGGCTTTTCAAGAATGCTAACGACTTCCTGCGCACTAAGCAATCCTCGATAATAATCATCAATTGATTTTCCAACTTTATAATTCAGCGTAATTATTTCACTTTGACCAACTTCAATTTTTATCAATTTATCCACAAGGTTTAATAGTTTTTTTTGGTACTTAGCTAATGCTTCTTCAAGTTTTTTACTGTTCTTCCTTTGCCGAAAAACTATATTAAGCAAGAAATATTCAGCCTCATCCCAGAGATACTGATTTATTAGTTTCTCGTCCTGCGTAATCTCCAAAGCTTCTTTGGAAACATACTCTTCATCAAGCAGAGGTAGTTCTGTCTCCAATGTTGGGATATTATACTCTTCAACTGTTCTTATATCCTCTTTGTCCATATAAAACCTATGAGTATTGGACTTCAGCATACCTACATTCTCCATAATGAATGCTTTCGGCTGCAACTCAAGGACTGCTCGGACATATTGCTTGACCAGCATATTATTTTTACTAATTGCATGGTTTTTTTGTCTATTTACATTAGAAAATCCCTGACATGGAGGCCCGCCTATGACAACATCTATCGGACCAAACTCGGTAATAATTGAGCTATAATCAGCCTTGCATACATCATCAAACAACCGTGTATGCGGGTGATTACGCCGATATGTCTTTTGTGCATTTCGATTTGTTTCAAATGCTACTTTTATATCAAATTTATGCGTTTGCTGAAAGCCAAGACTTAAGCCACCAGCTCCTGCAAACAAATCAACAACTGAATACATGTAATTCAAACTCCCATAGTAAAATTATAAAACAAAACCTTCAGACTTCGCACGATCTAAGACTCCCAATAATTGCTGGCATTGATACGAATTAGGTAATTTTCCAGGGAGCTTAGATGCAACCTTTAAAGCAGTTTCTTCTCCAGGAGTAACTAGACTTCTACTCTTAACAAAATTCATTACAGCCGCCCACTGTTCAGCACTATACTCAAGTACTTTCCTCTGCATTTCAAGTCCTGATACAACTTTTTGATCAGCTCTGGCTTCTTTTTCAGCTACCTTCACAGCGCTCTTATTAATAAGCACCGATTCAATGCTTTGAGGAAGCGAAATATTAAGTTTTCGAACCCCATCCCAGCAAGCATCACGCTTACACCACTGTGTGACATTAATAGTAGGCCTATCCGTAGCTGTAATTTTATAAAACACTTTTTCTGTGATAATCTCTAAAGCCTGAGTTACAGCATCAGGAACCGCCTGCCGATTCCAAATATTCATTAAATCCAGCATTTTATCTTTATGCTGATGGTAAAGCAATAAATGAAACAACGCAATAGAATATGTAACAATATTGGCACGATATCCTTGCTCATACCATGCCTGCTTGGGAATTAAGCCCTCTGTATGCTTAAATAAAATTACCAAAGAAACTGACTCTTGAAAATAGCGTTCGTTAAATTTCATGTCATTTTCTGCCCAAGAATCATCAATTTTCTCGGCAAACTTCATAAAATTTGTCTGGGCCCCTTTACTTACTACTTGCGGAAATCCGCTCCAAGTATTTCGCACTTTTGCTAAATCCGTTTTTGTAATGACTTTTTCTTTTGGATTCTGCAAGACAAATTGTTTTTTCTTCGCCGGAGTCATGCGCATTTGTGCTTGCAGGTACTGACCTCGAGCACGTTCATAAAACCATTTAGTTTCATATTGCGCCCCTTCAACAGCAGGTGCAAAAATTCTTCTCGAAAACTGTTCCATCCGCACATGAAATGGATGCGTTGCAAAAAAATCTGCATCACTAACTTTATTCTGGCTGTTAGAAGATCGAGATATGCATCTAATCAGTTCTGTCGCCTTATCATCATCCATTTCTCCTAATTGAGTAAGTTTCATCTGCACATACACTTCATCTAATTCCTTCTTATCTTTATATCGAGTATTAGACAGTGATGCCGTTGTCTGCCCTCCGTTAATAATCTGGAATTTTTTTGCTCTTGTGATGTATTTCCCTTTTTCGGTATTCTCAATTGAAACCTCCATGGCCGTCGCAGAAATACCATTATTAAACGCAAAAAACATCGTTGGACAACGCATTATAGTATCCCTAATTTTTTTATTCACCGCAACCTTTGTTGATAAAAAAGATCGAACATTGCCTTCCAATAGCTGACTTCCAAACTTATCATAAATATCAGCTAAAACAGTTCCAGGCATTACACAAAGATAGCTTTTGTATTCGATAGACTTCGCATAACTTGCTTCAAGACAAGGAATTCCATCCGGAAGATAGTCCGTAAAATCTATTTCAACTTCTTCTATTCCATGTTCAGAACTACAAACCCTAAATAAGCGTTCAATATCCCATATCTGGCACTCTGCCTTAACGTCTTCTATTTCAAAGCTATCTAGTACTTTCACAGTTTCGCTCAACGTAGCATCCGTAAAAATAATCAAGCGGTATTTCCTAATAGACTCTTTGTTTACACGTAAAAGATCCACTAAATCTGAACAAGGTGTACTTATTTCAATCTCATTACACAATTGACTATTATATGCCTGATCTACAAAACAGGACAACCGCGCAAGACACTGTTTGATTCCAGCTTTTGCTAAAGTTCGCTCCTCTATTCCTTCATAATCTGCAATAATCAAATTTATTGTGTAGTCCAATTCATCTAAACTGTAACCATCCACACGAAATTTTCTATTTCCCTTACCTGTTCCAATATAAAAGCATGGTATAAAGTCTGGCAATACTTCGATATTCACTAAAGATTCCGCCATATTGGTAGTGAATGCTGCACATGAGCCCTCCCCTAATACAGCGGCTTCTGACCTTATACTTTCAAGAAAGTCTTTTCTAAATTCATTACTATCCATACACTATCTCCCTTTATATTGATCCAACGCGGCTAGTGAAAGTGAGTATGAGCAAGATGTAATTGCAGGTGTAATGTCTTTCCGTATTAGTTTGGGAAAGTCATCGCCTACACAATATTCTTTTTTTTCAATTAGCTTGAATTTGTTTTTCGAATATTCTTCTACATCTTCTTCCCTATAGCCATACATAAATAATTTCATATCAAATAAATCTTCTAAAAGTACATCTTTTTGAAACATATCTCGAACTTCTTCAACTATTTGTGGCAACACAACACAATCAGCAACACTGGTCGTTTTTTCTAGAAAATATACAACTAGTTTTCCCGCTTCCTGGCAATCAAGTTGCTGTAATGACGAAATATTAACTGTTTCGGCTGCCATTGCAACTGTCTTGATTTCCGACCAGGTATCATCAAAAACAAAATCCTGATCGCAACCTTCTGGACCAAGCCAACTCTTCAATACTTGCTCTCGTTTTCCTTTTTTTAGCATTTCAAGCAAATATAGTAATTCTCCTAATAACCCTTTTTGTCTTTGAAAAGGCAATATATTATTATTGACACATTGCAGCAGTTTTTGCCACACTAAATATCTTTTAATAAAAGCACTTTTAGGATTATATGAAATACGAGATGTCTCTATTAAATCCCAACAAAGTCTAAGATATACCTCTTCATAAGAATTATGTATCAATCGAAGCTCCAAAATCCAAGTATCATTATTCAATTTACTATTGATAGGTTTTATAGCATATGATGGAGGCATGTCACTCACTTTATCGCTATTCAATAATACTAGACTTTTAGCTTCACCTGAATAATAGCCTATATGAAATTCTAAAGGATGTTCTAGTGGAAGACTTAAATATCCATTATCTATCGGTTCCATCGTGTTCCACTTGTTTTTAAAATCACTAAACGTCATAATCATCGTCTTCATCCTCAATATCACTAATATCAATCCAGTTTTTCAATTCAGTTGAATTTACAATATAGTTAGCTATTTTCTCTTTTCCATTCCCTGGAAAGCCAAGCCCGATCGCAAATATATGCTTAGGGTATTCAGCTAATAAATCTTGCGAATTTTTTAACAAATGCAGTAGTGCAATAGGCTTTCTTTCGCAAGATAAGTAAGTCTTATCTGTAATTTTCTCTTTTTGCGCCTTCGCTCTGTTCCTAAATTTTGTAATTTTTGTTTTGGAAAGCCCAATTTTCGAACATCCACCTGCGCCAACTCGAACATGAGTCCCACTGACACGTATCATACGCATATTATTATCTAAAGAAAAGCTTCGCTCCTCTGGATATACATCAATTATACGGCCTCCAACAACTAAAAAATATTTTTCAGCTGCCCCATAAGGAATAGCGATATCCCAAAAATTCAAAGTTTCCTCTTTCTCAATAAATTGAGCTAAAGCAGTCGATTGAAAATTAAGATTCCATGGATGGCATTCAAAGTTTCGAACAAACTCTTGTAATATTTTTTTCGGCACATTTCTCCAAATATATGCGTTAACATTTCCATCTAACTCACTGCTAACTCCATCTAATCTATCAATAGCCCGAATAAAATCCAAACACAAATTATTATTATTAACAATACTATCAACATTACTTTTTAATCGAGACGTTTCAATCATTCTTCCCGATATGGTGATTGGAACAGAAACCGGCGTCCCTGAACGCATCTTATTTCGCGCGGTGACAATTAAAAATCCTGGATCTTGCCGAACTTTCAAACCAAATTCTTCTGGTGTCTGTTTTTGCCGTGCCATTATTTTTAACTCATCTTTCAACTCATTGCTAGCATCCGTTATATATCCATACCAATCAACAGCATCTTCACCCATCCAAATTTTAAATAAATTTTCGTAATTATTGCGATAACCAAACCATCTCCCCATTTGCAATAAAGTATCATACATCATAGTATTTCTGTAAAAGTAACTCACGCACAGACCTTCTAAAGTCAACCCCCTTGACAAACTATTCCCACCTACTGCAATTACCCTCATTCCTATTCCTCTATAAGCGTAGTAATTCAAGCTAGCGCTACCATTTTTTTGGTTAACTGAGCGCACTTCAATTCTTCTAACTGCCTTAAACAAATATCCGCTCAATATATCTGACCAACCAATACCCGCTATAGATTCCACACCGTACTTATCCCAAACATATTTCAATTTTTGAATACTAGGTATCTGCATTGCTTTGCTTTTTTTTAGTTGCGAATAGTTTTCAATGTCAGATTTTAATTGTTCCATGAAATTATCAATTAAATCGGCAGTAACATTTTGAACATCAGTAAATCTACTTACATTTACCATCATTGAACGATGTTCGTTATTATCATACCGAAAGTCACTTATTGCAGTAGCTAAAACAAAGTATATTACTGCTTCATAAAGTGATTGTGGCAGGTCTTCTAATGTCTCTGCTAATTCTTTTTTATGTTTAAATACAAAAAAATCTTTTTGTTCTTCGTTCAATATTTGAAATATTGCTTTTCCATAACGTGCATTTTCTCGCAAATGCCAGTTTTCCTCATTTCCGCAACCAAATATAGCATCCGCGCCTATGTAATTATCCGGAATAGGAAGCACCGTTAAAAAATCTTTTGGAAATAAATCTTTCGTAGCCCCATCTTCAGATAAGCTGGGATCAATAAAAATATTAGCATATGGCGTAGCTGTAATTCCAAGATATGTTGCTTGCTTAAAACTACGCAGTATCTTATTTATTGCATTATTAATAGCCGTCGGATTTTTTTCTTCTGAATTTGTATTAACAGAAGCATTATCTGCTTCATCATCAATTAGCAACATAGGAAGATCAAGAACTTCTTCATCCTTGGTCAACCACTGCTGTAAATTATCTAAAATACTCTTATTTTTTTTTACAACAAACAATGCACTCCCATTTAAATCATTGAGATTTAAACCCATTGAATTAAGAATTACTTTATTAAAATCAGTAGTAACAGAAGTAAACCTGCTAATTCTTTTTTCAGGACGAAATGGGGGAATTTTTCCAACCCCCACAGGTTTATTTCGAATAGAACTATCCGCCTTTTTATCTAAAGAATATTTACTATCTAATCCAACAAATTCTGCATCCAACCGTTCTTGGGTTTGCATACGCAAATTCTCCATCATCCCTGCTAAAATAATGATTACTTTATATCCAGCATCAGCAGCTTTATTGCAAATCGCAGTGTAGGTTGCTGTCTTTCCAGATTGGACATCACCCAACAATAAACCTCTACGTTGAAATGGGTTTTCACTTGTAGGATCACCTAAATCATCCATAACGTCATTAGTCGTTGCATGAAGGCGATTGACAACAGTTCGACTCCATTTTTTGAGCAAAAATTCTTTATAACGATTCCAATAAAAAGAATCATTTTCATGAACAAAATACCAGCTTTGATGATTGCTATCTCTTCCTTTAAGAGTAGCTGCATACCCAATACTATGTAAAATTCCATTAGAAAGTTCTTTCTTCACCCTTGTGAATTCATCATCAGTAATTGGATACTGTTTAGCAAATGCATTTCGCACACTCTCCGCCTGCTCATATATTTGTTCTAATGTAGGCAAATTTTCTTTATATATTACTTCGATCATAGATTTTGCACTTACATAAATGTACTCCATATTAGTTCTCATAATAACTCCCCTTTTTCCATGGCCTGAGAAATTTGTTCTTTATAATTGCAAAAAGGTTCACTATTTTCTAACATCCTAATTAATTCTAATTTCCCCTTTTTATCGTCGATATCTTTCAATAAAGATTTAAGCATTTCAAGAATACTATTGAAATCTGCACTAATATCATTGTCAATTTTTTCATCATTAACCAAATCTATATAAAGAGAATTAAGTGGCAATCCAATTTCAATCTGTTTAAATATCTGTTGTAAATCCTTTTTAATGTCTGGATACTTTCCGATAAGTTTATTTATACTAGGATAGTTCTGATTAATTTCATAGGCTGTCCCTGTTCTAGTTTTCATGCGAGTCCATACATGTAATAACTTTTCATCATTCTCTTTTTTCCCTCTGTATGTCCAAGTCCGTTTGCTTTTTTCAGCCATTTTATTTATAACAACACCGAGATTTTTTCTGACTTCCGCT
Source organism: uncultured Anaeromusa sp. (assembly GCF_963668665.1). Classification (NCBI taxonomy): domain Bacteria; kingdom Bacillati; phylum Bacillota; class Negativicutes; order Selenomonadales; family Sporomusaceae; genus Anaeromusa; species uncultured Anaeromusa sp. The sequence continues at coordinate 677,234 of NZ_OY764902.1, forward strand.
GGAGGTAAAGCAATTGATTTTTTTATATCTAAAGTCCATAAATCATCCAATGAATTAGGAATATCAACTTGTATTCGCACAAGTTTTGATAACTCACCTTGGCGCATCATCTTAAACCAGGTACCTCGAACCAGAAGTCTTTTGTTTCTATAAATATAAAATCCTTGTTGTTTTCTCAAGCCTTCATTTCCACCGAGACACTCTATTTCTTCCCGAGAAAGTTTAGAAATATGAGGTAAAATATATGGTCTAACAATAACTTTATTACCCCTGACAATTAGAATCTCATCAGCAATCGCTTGTACACTCTTATTGATCAAAAAAGGGTCTTGTGGAGTTAGTTTTTCATCATTAAAATGTAAGTTTATTTTTTTTATCCCCACTTCTCCAGACAAATATCGGTGGTATACCAGCGTTAAATGTTTTCTTACTTCATCCATTTTGCGTCCCATTGATTGTTCAAAATTATTTTCGCCAAGCATCATCCTGTCTAAATTCTGCCACAAGACTAGCGTTCCCGTATCTAATGACATGAGTTGTTCAACTTGAGGTAATTTTTCTATTTCCTGTTGTTCAAGAATTACTAATGACCATTCGCCCGTTGTTGCTATATAATCTAAATCCCATCTTCTTCCTTCAATTGCATTTTCTCTTTTGCTGATAACAGTAAGAGTTTTACATTGAGATAAAGAAGCCGTTTTTAATCCTAAGCCAAATCTACCAAGATCATAATCTGTTCGGAGGGCGGTTGGATGACTACTACCATACTGCATCGCAGTAGTCAACTCTTCATCATTCATTGCTTTTCCATCATCTAAAATCGCAACATAGACTTCACCTATTGGGAAAAAATTTATCCAAACATTTTTTGCTGATGCTGTAATACTATTATCAATAATATCAGCAATTGCTGTTTCCAATGAGTATCCAATAGCTCTGATAGATTCCATCAACACTGGCGCATATGGTGGCAAATTTATACTTTTCATCTATTTATCACCTTATTTTATTGAAAATTCACGTTTCAAAATACAAATAAGCTCTTCAGCCATAGTTTTATCGAACTGCATTGATTGACTCACTTTCTCTGGCATATCTCTTTCTTCAGTGCCATATGTATCTATTTGGAAATACTTTTCCCCTTTCGCTTCAAACGCAGTATATGTTGCTGCTGCAATTTTATGTACCGTATTTCTGGTTTTATCACATCTGTAAAATTTTTCAAAACACAATTTCGCCATAATTCACTCTCCTAAAGTCGCATCTAAAAAGTTCACATATTTAAATTTTCTGCCTTCATTGGAAAAACCCTGCCAATATTTGTATCTCTTTTAGTATTCTACATCATAAAAAAGCCGCCCTCTCCGGCGGTCGAAACAGTCTTTCAATATAAACGCAACCACAAAACCAGTTTCTATAACCATTAGATAACTTAAGCCTCCTAAAATCCTACTTATCTCTACGATAGCTACTCAAGTTCTCTGAAAACATCCAGCCTACTATTCTACTCTCTGGTTCATGTTGCATGACGCCAATCGGCAGACGCCTATTCATAACCCCTTTCGCGTTTTTCGCGTATTTCGCGGTTCGTCATCACCGCCCCCAACTTATTATCCACCCGCGCAAATCCCGAAAATCACGAAGAAGCCTCCAAGCTGCAACGCTTAGAGGCTTCAATTTAATCAATAAATTCCATTTTCCAATTGTATCTGCCTGTATTTTCATCCTTGCCATAATAGAAATAGGCGGCAAACTTGTTTCCCTTTTTGCTTTTTAAACCGCGAAAACCAACTCTGCCGTTTTGCAATAGCAGCTTCACCATCTCGGGTGATACTTGCTTTTCAAAAGACGCAATATATTTATCATCTTTCCAGATGGTAAACTTACAACCGTTTTTCCAGTTGCTGCAGCCAAAGGCTTTCGGTGATTCTACCACTGGGCTATTGCACTCCGGGCAAAGGCCTAAAACTTCCACATCGTCCGGGATAGCCGTATGGGCCCCAAACCCGGCGGCGCCTTTGACATCATTAACCGATTTTATTACGAACTCAATCATCATATTGATAAAATCGGTTTTGCTGAACTTTTTCTTCTCAATATCAGCCAGGGTTTTTTCCAGTTTTCCTGTATACTCCAGGTCAAATAATTCTTTTACAGGGAATTTTTCAACCATCATTTTACCTAATTCGGTGCAAGCCAGGCTCTTCCCGCGAATTTCGATATAGCCGACGTCTTTCAGCTTTTTGATGGTCTCCGCCCTGGTTGCAGGCGTCCCGATGCTAAAGCCGCTCAAGACAGCAAGCATCATTTCTTCAGCATCATCTTCTTTATATTTACGGCCGCAATTCTCCATCTCTCTCAGTAACGTTTTTTCCGAATGATACTTAGGCGCCTTGCGTTTCACTTCGTTTACGCTGCTCTTGTGCACAAAGACCGTATCGCCGTCTTCCACATGGGGCAGGGTAATTTCTTTAGAAGTTATCTTTTCGACTTTCTTCCAGCCATCGTTCAATTCTACTTTGCCTTTACTGAGAAAAACGCCTTCCAGCAGCTCGCTGTCGATCTTGATAACCAATTCGGTCTCTTCATACTCAGCCACAGGCATAAACTGTGCTAAAAAGCGGTTTACTACCGCCTCATAAACGATCTTTTCATCACTATTCATATTCCGTGGCAACACATAGGTCGGCATAATAGCGGAATGGCTCTCGACCTTTTTACTGTCAAAGACTCGCTTAGACGTATGAAACACGATGTCGCTTTCAAAGGGGCGCCCTTTTTTATGTGCGTTTAATACCTTTTCCGCTTTTTCGATTAAGCTTTCATCCAATACCGAACTGGCTGTTCTAGGATAGGTAATCAATTTATTTTCGTATAATGTTTGGGCTGTCTTTAAGACCTTATCAGAGGTCCAGCCTTTATATTTACTGGTAATATAGCCTTGCAAATTTGATAAATTAAACAAGTAGGGGGCATACTCTTTTTTATGCTCCACTTTTTTGCTTGTAATGCGCGCCTCTTTTTCAGCTAACTCTTTTTGCAGCAGCTCCAGCCTGTCTTTGGTTTCAAATTTTTCACTTTCATTTTCCTGATACACGCCTTCAAAGAGGCTGTCTTCCTTGGTTTTAAACTCGGAAACCAATTTATAGTAACTGGTTTCTTTAAAGGCTTCAATTTCTTTATCGCGATCATAAATGATCTTTAAGGTCGGCAATAAGACGCGACCAACATTTAAAACCTTGATCGATTCATCGGCTCGATATTTTACGGTAGCAACCGAGGTAAGGTTAATCCCAATTAGCCAGTCTGCCAGCTGCCGCCCAAACCCGGCATCTTGCAAGGAGCCCATCTCTGTATTAGAACGCAAGCTTTGCAAGCCTTTTTTTACTTCATCATTAGTCCATTCATTGAGCAGCAGGCGTTCGATAGGCTTTTTAATATCCAGATAGAGTGCAATTTCATCAAAAATAATTTGACCTTCGCGATCATCATCTGTTGCGGCAATAATCCCGTCTATATCTTCACGCAGAAGCAATGCATTAATAATATCAACTTGTTTCTTCGCGCCGGCGTCAATTTGCTCTCTATTTCGATCAGACGATTTGATTTTATATTTAAATTCGTTAGGTATGTAGGGGAAATACTCTAATCTCCAGCCTTTAAGCTCTTGATTATAATCTTTTACATCATATAGCTGCAGCAAATGCCCAAAGGCCCAAGTTATTACATAGTCATCGCCTTCAATAAAGCCATCTTTCCTGTTTTTTGCATTAATGGCATCGGCGATATTTCTAGCTACTGATGGTTTTTCAGTAATAATCAATTTTTTCATCTTAAGCGACTAACAAACATTGTTATCTCCTTCTTTTCGTATTTCCAGCAGCAAAATAGAAAAGCCGCCAGCTGCGGCTTTTTGCTATACCCGAATTTATAGACTGAAACAGGAGGAATGGCAAGGGTTTGTGGATAACGAACCGCGAAATACACGAAAAACGCGAAAGGGGTTTTCAGGGGTCAGGAGCCTCTGTTAAATTCCGCAACCCTCAGTCGAACCCTCCGTGACTCCTGCGACTCTTGTTCAAACTCTGTCATTTCTGCGGCTTTTCTATTGAAACGTTTCTGTTTAAAGAAGAAATTCTTGTTCCACTTCCCCTAAATGATGCAAAAGCTGATAGGCCACAAGCGCCAATTGCCAAGAGCGGCGACAGCGCAGATACTTAAAGTCCAAATCCAAAATGCGCACACGGTCCAAGGCGTCACAATCCTTAAATAAGAAGAAAAGATATTTGATGCGCGCCTGCTCGGCAGCCGGCATTTCTCCTAAAGCTTTTACGCCGCGCTGATCCGCAATGCAGTGCCAGCGCATAATAAACTGCAAAGCTCGCAAATCTTCCGGTTCTAGTTGCTCTTGCACAGCAACAAGCTTCTTCATTTTCTCAATGCTATCCGCCCCGTGACGCTCGCACAAGGCGTCATGGCTGCGCCCAATGTCATGGAACGCCGCCGCATAGAGCAGTACTTTCCGGTCCTTCGCCGATAACTGCTCCAAAAAGGAAAGGAAAAATGAATGCAGCAGCACCCGTTTCATATGACTGATACCGTGAATGCTTTCGGGCCGATGAAACTGCCGACGCAAAATTGACTCATCCCCAGCCAGCAGGCGATACTCCTCCAGCAAGGCGGTATTAACCACCTGCGGCCAAAAAGTCCAAAAAGAATAAAAACTGTCCAGACGATGAATGGCGCTGCGCGTGCCGTTATGAGTGACCGCCTCGTAAAGCTGCCCGTCAGCCCCAAGCTGCGCCGTCCTATATAAAGCCAGATGCAAATCTGGCGTCCAGGCGTCACCGCCGCTCAAACCAGAAGGATTTTCCAGGGCGGCCTTAAATACTTTGCTGCCGTCCGCATTATTCAATGCCCGCTTTTCCAATGCTCTCACCGCCTAGATTGTGTGTTAGCCGTATCAAGGAACCTGCAGCACCCGATGCAGCTGTACGCCTACGCGCCACAGTTTCTGAGGGTTGGCTCGTACCAATTCTAAAGCCCGCAAAGCCGAAGCTGGCCGTCCGCCCTCCACCTGCAGATATACCCGTCCTTCCGGGACTAAGGCGTCTTGAATGTGCTCAACCTGCAGCTTTTCATCCACCACGTATTTCAGTTCATCCGCATGACAAAGTACGACATACGCAGCATCCGGCTTAGGTGAAACGGCAATCCAGTCAATGCCCCACTCAGCCGGCACCTCTTGAGTGCCATTCGTCTCCAGAGCCACTTCATGCCCACGCGCATGCAACGCCGCTGCCAAAGGCCCTAAATCATGCAATGTCGGCTCGCCACCGGTGATAATGACTCGCCGTACGTCGCGCGGCAGCTCTAAAAGAATGTCCGAAATTTCCATTTCCTTCGCCCCTGCTGCCGTTTGCGAATGGGCCGTATCACACCAGGAGCAGCGAAGGTTGCAGCCGCCCAGGCGCACAAAAGACGCCAGCGTCCCTTGATAGTATCCTTCTCCTTGAATGCTGCTGAACAGTTCTAACACTGGATATTTCATACCTTGCCTCCCGGACGGCGTTGCTGCAGATAAGCTGCAAGCCCCTTGGACCGCAAAAGGCACGACGGACAAGCGCCGCAGCCCGCGCCAGGAATACCATGGTAACAAGTCACCGTTTTTTCGGCAATATACTCCAGTTTGCCCATTTGATCCGCCATTTCCCAAGTTTGCGCTTTATCCAGCCACATCAGCGGCGTATGCAAAACAAAGTCATCTGCCATGGCTAAATTCAAAGTGACATTTAGTGACTTAATAAAAATATCCCGACAGTCTGGATAGCCACTGTAATCCGTCTCACATACGCCGGTCACGATGTGGCGCAGTCCGTGCCCTTTGGCCAAAACACCGGCAAAAGACAAGAACAGCAAATTACGCCCCGGTACAAAGGTAGAAGGAAGCTCACCTTCTTGCCCTCCCACAACAGGGATTTCCTCACGGGTCAATGCATTCGGGGCCAGCTGATTCAGCAGCGCCATATCCAGCACCGTATGCTTTACCCCAAGTTCTGCGGCAATCTGCCGCGCATGCTCAATTTCACTGCTATGGCGTTGCCCGTAATCAAAAGTAACAGCTTCCACCCGCTCAAATCGTTCCAGCGCCCAAAACAAGCAAGTAGTGCTGTCTTGTCCGCCGCTGAAAACCACTAAAGCGCCTTGGCCCTGTTTCATTTTCCAGTCTCTCCTTCTACCCATTCGCTATGTGCGGCATAAGCGCTGTGATTGTGAATGGACTCAAAGTTTTCACATTCAATGTCAAACCAGCGTACGCCCTTAAGGCCGCGAAACAGCAAAATCAAATCACGAATCACATCTTCAACAAATTTAGGGTTTTCATAGGCCTGCTCGGTAACAAATTTTTCATCCTGTCGTTTGAGCAGTGAATACACTGGCGCACTCCCTTGGGCTTCCATAGCCGCCACCAGGTCTTCCAACCAATGCAGTACCCCGGGCCGGCAACGCAAACGCGCCCGCATCATGCCGCGCTGATTATGCGCGCCATAGCGAGATATTTCCTTGCTGCACGGGCATAAAGAGGTAAAGGGAACTTCCACGGAAAGAATAAAATCAAAAGTTCCATCTTCGTCATAGGCCGCTTCAAAAGAACAATTATAATCGACTAAACTGCGAATGCCGCTCACTGGCGCCGCTTTTTCAATAAAATAGATAAACGAAAAACATACATGCGCCCGGCCAGCTTGCAGCCTAACACAAATATCTTTTGCCATGTCCTCTAGTTCCACCATGGAAACCGGCTTGTTTCGCCATGCATCCAGGACTTCCAAGAACCGGCTCATATGAGTACCTTTATAGTCATGAGGCAAATCCACTGCCGCATCAATGGTAGCGACAACATGTTGAAATCCTCCGGCCTTCGTTCGAATAGAAAAAGGCAAACGAACTCCTTTTACCCCTACTTTTTGCAGTGAAACCCCTCTATGATCGATTGAACTTTGCACGTCATCCAACTGAATTTGCCCTCCTGTACAGTGATTCTTCATTTCATCTTAACACATCTGTTCAAGCAAAGACAAGAAAGCCGGCCACTTCCGTGGCCGGCGCCTGTATTCCCTTAGAAGAAGCGTCGTGTCAAGCCGCGCTGTCGACTCCAGGACTCGACCAAACCGGTTAAAACCACCGGAGACTTCTGCAGTTCTTCAATACCGCTGCAGCCAGACAAAAGCAGCAATTGCCGAATCTGCATTAACAAAGCCTGCCACTGCTCGACAGCAGCCTTCAAGTCGCCAGACCACACCAGCCGCAGTGCCGGCGCTGCCAATGCGACCGCATCGGCTCCCAAGGCTAGAGCCTTTACAATCTCCAGCGCCGTTCGCACGCCTCCGGAAGCAATTAAAGCCGCTCTTTGCCGCTGCACTACACTGCCGGTTTCCAACAGGGAACAGGCTGTAGGAATGCCCCAGGCCAAAAGATCTTCAGCTAAAAACTCATTTTTCCGTTTGGCTTCAATGGCAATGAAGTTCGTACCGCCGGAGCCGCCTATATCTAAGGCCGCCGCCCCACAGCCAAGAAGAGACTCTGCCGCTTCTCGCCGCATGCCGCAGCCCACTTCCTTGACGATCACCGGGACCGATACGGCGCTGCAAATAGCGGCGATGTTATCCCGGTAATTGCGGAAATCGCGGTCTCCTTCCGCCATAAATAGCTCCTGCGCTACATTCAGATGCAGCTGCAAGGCCGCTGCGTCAAGCATTTCAACAGCCATGACCGCTTGCGCCGGCGTTGCATACGCTCCTAAATTCGCCCACACCGTTCCCTGGGGCAAATGCCGCCGCACAACGCGAAAGGTTTCTGCAAGCTCAGGCTCCTCCACCGCGGCGTATTGCGAACCTACGGCCAATACGCTTTGCGTCTCTCTCGCCAATACAGCCAGGCGCTCATTCAAGTACGCCACATCCTGAGCGCCGCCTGTAAGAGCATTAATAATTAAAGGATGCGTCAAGGTCTGCTTTCCTACGGAGGTAGCAAGCGAAATTTCCGTCAAGGACAACTCAGGCAGACAATGATGCAGCAGCTGTACATCCTGAAAACCATTTTCCGCCGGCCCATCTGACAATTCCAGCGCACAGCGCACATGGTCTAACTTGCGCGACTGCCTGGTAGACTGCATCTTATTTCTCTTCTTCAGCAGCTAAACGTTCACCAATAGTCGCTTGCGCCGGCTCTGCCTGCGTGTCGATGAAAGAGCTGAATTCCTCCCGCTCCGTCTCTTGCTGCGCCTGAGAAATACTAAGACCAATCCGCTTTTGCTCTTTTTCCACACGAATCACTTTGACGACAACTTCTTGGCCGATGGAAACAACTTCTTCCGGTTTGTTTATACGTTGCTCCGCCATTTCAGAGATATGCACAAGGCCTTCAATATCGCCATGAATTTTTACAAAAGCGCCAAAGGGCATTAATTTGGTGACAACACCCTTTACCAGCATGCCTTCCTGCAATTCTTCCACCGCGTCCATCCAGGGATCCCGCTGTGTTTGCTTCAGGCTTAGAGAAATCCGTTTAGCCGCCGCATCTACTTTGAGCACCAACACATCCACTTCATCGCCAACCTGCACGACTTCTTGCGGTGATTTAACATGATGCCACGACAAATCCGAAATATGAATCAACCCGTCAACACCGCCGACATCGACAAAAGCGCCGAAGTCAGTAAGACGGCGCACAACCCCGTGTACAACCTGATTTGGTTCGATCGAACCGTAGATTTCTTCTTCTTTTTGTTTGCGTTCGCTTTCCAAAATCATTTTTCGAGACAAAACAATGCGTTTTTTGCCCCGTTCAATCTCAATCGGCACAACTTGAATCGTCTGGCCAATATATTCACCTAGATTACCCACAAAGCGCAGATCAATATGAGACGCAGGAATAAAGCCTCGAATACCAAATACAGCTACAGAAAGACCGCCTTTCACCTCGGCAGTAACCGTAACTTGCAACGGGCTTTTTTGCTCCAGAGCTTCCTCTAAGCGGCTCCAGGCAACCTGTTCATCAGCGCGACGCTTAGACAGCAGTACTTGTCCATCCTCGTTATCCGCGTTCAACACGTAAACATCAATCTCTTCGCCATCTTTCACCACGTCCGAAGCTTGGGCCGGTGCGGGATAAGCCAATTCTTTCAAAAGAATAACGCCTTCCGCCTTATAGCCGATATCAACAAACACTTCATCACGGCGAATTCCTACGACGGTTCCTTTAATCACCATGCCCCGTTCAATTTTCTCCGCTGTTTGGGCCAACATTTCGTTAAAATCCTGCATTTTCCTACAAACCTCCTCAATAATCCAATCCGGCGTTGATGCTCCGGCGGTAACTCCTGCGGTATCTACATCAATAAACCAAGCCGGTTGTAATTCTTCCGCCGTTTCTATATGATATACCTTTGTTCCCGCCCGGGCGCAAAGTTCGGCTAGACGATTCGTGTTGGCGCTGTTTTTTCCGCCTACCACTATAATTACCTGCGCTTGAGCAGCCAGCTGCAACGCAGCTTGCTGCCGCTGCTCTGTTGCCGCGCAAATCGTCCTGTCCACTACGGTATCGGCTGACTTAGCCGATACAATGGCTACCAGTTCTGCAAACAAATCCGTAGCAAAGGTTGTTTGGGAAACAACGCCTATTTTTTCATATTCAGGCAACGCTTCGGCTTCTTCCTTGTTTTCCACTACTTTCGCCTGGCGCTGCGCCCATTCCAGAATGCTTTGCACTTCCGGATGCCTCTGTTCGCCAATAATAATGACTTGACGTCCCTCTTGAAAAAACCTCGCCGCCGCCTGCTGCGCTTTTTGCACATGCGGACAAGTAGCGTCAACCACATTCAAGCCTTTGCTTTCCGCTTCCTGATACACGCTCGGTCCTACGCCATGAGAACGAATGACTACAGTCCCTGTCGAAAGCTCAGTTAAAGAGGATGCCACGCCGACTCCTTGCTTTTGCAAACGTTCTACCACTTGAGGATTATGAATGATCGGCCCCAATGTCGCCACCGGACCGTTCGCATTCTTGCATTTTTCCGCCATCTCGACGGCCCTGCGCACACCATAGCAAAAACCATAATGTTCTGCTGTTATTATTTTCATAAAGTTACACTTGAACCTCCTGAGCAAAGATACTAATACTTTTATAAAATTCGCTGACTGAACGAGAAATCCTTTTTTACTGCATTATTTTTGAAAAAAAGAAGAAACAAACCAGAAAAGGACCCGAGTCCGCCCTCAAGGCAGTCTCGGGTCCCATACTACTTCATCCGTTTATCGGATATCAAGGAGTCACATTCGGCTGTGTTTTGCCATACTCGCAGAAGTTTTGGATTTCCGTATTCATGCCGACCGGTTTATCCGTCTTCAGCAATTCCAGCCACTTGCGAGCGCAGTCGATCAACGTAATAACTACCAAAATGATCAAGACAATGCTGACCGTTCCGTTAATATTCCCCAAGAGGTCTCCCCTCTTGAAAAACATGCCGACATTCATAATACCTGCGGCAATAACGGTAACAACCAAGAATGCCATCGGCACAAAGGTAATCAACGCGTAGCTCTTAGGCGCAATCTTTAAGACAATCGTCGTTCCCAAAGCCAAAGCAACAATGGCGAGAAGCTGGTTGGCCACGCCAAAGAGCGGCCAGATGGTTCCCACATCACCGCTGTAGAGCAAGTAGCCCCACATTACGCTTACAAGGGCGCTGGTGAAAAGAATTCCAGGCCACCAATGAGACTCTTTCAAAGGAGCGTATACATAGGTTCCCAGAATGTCCTGCAAAATGTAGCGGGCAACACGGGTGCCTGCATCAATCGTAGTCAGGATAAAGAGAGCTTCAAACATGATAGCAAATTGATACCAGTAGCTCATCAGATGCTTCATGCCGCCGATGCTGGAGAAAATATGGGCCATGCCCACGGCCAGCGAAACGGCGCCGCCGGGACGATGCATAACATCCATGCCAACCAAGGCGGACAGCTGTTTAATTTCTACCGTCGGGAACTGCGCAGCCACTTTGGCATAGGCAGCCGCCGGGCTGTTAATAGCCAAATAGTCGCCAGGCATCATAACCACGGCGGAAATCAACGCCATCATAGCAACAAAGCCTTCCATGACCATGCCGCCGTAGCCAATAGCCCGAGCATGTGTCTCAAGTTCAATCATTTTCGGCGTCGTACCGGAGCTAATCAGAGAGTGGAAACCAGAAATGGCGCCGCAAGCAATGGTGATAAATACATAGGGCCATACTGGTCCAGGAATAATAGGACCGCCGCCATTAATAAAAGGCGTCGTGAAAGGAATATTAACCGAAGGCTGCACAATCAGAATGCCCAGCGCCAAAGCGCCAATAGTACCGATTTTCATATAGGAGCTCAAATAATCGCGCGGCGCCAGCAACAGCCATACAGGCAGCGTAGCGGCGCAGAAGCCGTAAATAGGCAAAGCAACCGACAAAGCAGGCTTGCTCAAGTTGAATGCTTCAGCCCAGCTTTCCAGCGGCCCGCCAGGAAGCAGCCAACTCCCCGAAAAAACAGCGCCCAATACGGCCAAAAAGCCAATAATGGAACCGGAACGAATGGCGCCGGGGAAGATTTTGAACATATACAGACCAATTACGATCGCGATCGGAATCGTCATGCTCAAGGTGTAAAGGCCCCAGGGATTTTTAAAGAGAGCATTTACAACAACCATGGCCAAGCCGGCCAAAGCTACAATGATAATGAAGAAAATCGAAAGGGAAGTCGTGATACCGGTAAGGGGTCCTACTTCACGCCGGGCGATAACGGCCAAGGACTGACCATTATGGCGGATAGACGCAAAGAGAATAATGAAGTCATGCACAGCGCCTGCAAAGATGGATCCCAAAAGAATCCAAGCAAAGCCAGGGCCCCAGCCATATTGGGCCGCCAATACAGGACCTACAAGCGGGCCTGCGCCGGCAATGGCAGCAAAGTGATGACCAAAGAGCACCCACTTGTTCGTAGGCACAAACTCGCGTCCATCGTTGCAACGATAGGCAGGAGTTACGTACGTGTCATTAAGCATGAGAACTTTAGCAGCAATAAATGCGGAATAATAGCGATACGCCAAAACGAATAGGCAGCCGGACACAATGAGAAGTAAAGCGGAATTCATACTTTTTCCTCCTGTTCTTATTTAAAATTTTAAAAGAAAACAGCCTATGCTTGTCTCGCCCTCCTTTCCGCCAATCACAGGAATTTCATAAATTTCCTGTTTTTAGCATACAAAAGAATGGAATGCACGACAATACATATGCTGTGAGATGCAGTATATGAAGGGTGAATCACCGCATAGGTCTGTGAATGGTTTTATCATTATAAACCAAAAATACGTTTGAGCGGGCCAGCCTGCTGCCGGCTTACAGGTATCTCCTCGTTAGGCAGGTCTTCTAAGATAATATTGTAAGCTCCGTTAAACCAGGGGATAATTTCTTTCACCTTACGGAGATTAACCAAATAACTGCGATGGCTGCGAAAAAAGCTTTCTTCGCCCAACCGTTCATGTAGTTCATTCAAGCTAAAGCTGGCTGCATAAGTTTTATCCTTTGTTTGAATGCGCACTTGATTGTTCGCCGCCTGCACCAGCAGAATATCCTCTGCATTGATTAAGACGGTTTTGCCTCCATCGTCAATAGCCAGCTTCTCTTTAAAGTAAGTAGGCGAAGGGCAAAAACGATTGTCACTATGACGTTCTTTCCAGGCAGTGCGCACCTTATCCAGGCAGCGCCCAATCCTTTTTTGCGAAAACGGTTTCAATACGTAGTCTAAAGCATTCAAATCAAAGGCCCTGGCGGCGAATTCTTCATGGGCGGTAGCAAAGACAAGCAACGGGGCTTCCGGTTTATCGGCAAAAGCCTCTGCCAATAAAAGACCGCTAAGTCCAGGCATCTCCACATCCACAAAGACAACATCCGGCTTTTCTCTGGATACGCCAGCAAGTCCCTCGGTCACGCCAGCCGCTTGACCGCAAACATGAACATCTTCGTGAAGGGAGAGCAAGTAAGCCAGCTCATTGCGAGCATGCATTTCGTCGTCCACTAAAAACGCCCGTAATCTGCATTCATTAGGCATGGTATTCCTCTCTTTCATGAGCATGGACGGGTATCCGCAAATAGATACGCGTGCCCTCGCCTGGAACGCTTTCCATCTTCAGCGCGTAAGAAGGGCCATACAGTACTTTTAAACGCTCATTAACATTAGTAAGGCCTACGCCAGTTCCTTTTCCATACCCTAACAGGAGAATTTTTTCCATTACTTTTTCTTCAATTCCCAAACCGTCATCATATACGCAAATTTCCATATGCCCCGCCCGCTGCGTAATGTTCAACCCCACCATCCCGCCGCTCTCTCTGGCTAAAAGACCGTGTTTAACGGCATTTTCTACCAAAGGCTGTAAAATAAATGCAGGCACCTGTATCCCCAGCATAGTGGCGTCAATTTCTTTTTCCACTTTTAACCTTGGGCCAAAGCGCGCTTTTTCCAACACCAAATAGGAATCGACCAATTCTAGTTCTTCCTGAAGGCTGACAAATTCCCGGGAAGATTTCAGCGTGCGCCGAAAAAAATCGCTTAGTTCAATTAACAACGTTCTGGCCTGCTCGGAATCAGTCCGACATAAAGAAACAATGGTGTTCAGAGCATTAAATAGAAAATGAGGATTGACCTGCGCCTGCAAAGCCTTCAATTCCGCTTTGGTCGCCATTTCCGACATTTGCTGCAAACTGGCTAATTCCAACTGCGTACTAAAGATCTGCCCCAAACCTTGGGCAAACTCAATGTCCAATTGATTCATGGCATCGTCTCGGCTATAGTACAGCTTAAAAGCGCCGACAATCTTTTCCCGGCATAAAAGCGGCGCCAATACGGCCGAATGCAACGGACACTCTGCATTGCTGCAGCCAATTTCCCGGCCATTGCGAGCAGTCATTATCTGCCCGCTTTGAATGCATTCTTTCGTCACGGAAGTGACGATTGGCCCGCCTGCAGGATGATGATCCGCCCCTAAGCCCACATGAGCCAATACCGTATGCTGATTTGTGATGGCGACCGCGGCTGCGCCTGTAATATACCGCACCGTTGTCGCCACCTTTTCCGCCGACAGACGGTTAAGGCCTTGCCGAAAATAAGGCAGCGTGGCATTGGCAATATGCAAGGCTTTATGAGTTTGGATGGCGGCAATTTTAGTCTGGTGCTCACGAGCGTTATAAATAATAATCATAAAAGCTGCAATACCTAAGCCATTAGCCAAAACCATCGGAAGCAAAGCCTGAATAACCAAGGACTGAGCTACTATATCCGGTTTGGCCAAAAACCAGATCAAGCCCATGCTAAACAAAACCACCGTTGTACTAGTGACCATGCCGGTCACCACTTCCGGCGTCCTCGGCCGCATGCGATAGTGAATATACCCCGCTAAAAAGCCTGCCAAAATCGTGGAAATCCCGCACTCCACCGCCGTAAAACCGCCGATAAAAATCCGGTGCAATCCACCGATAATGCCAGCCACGCCGCCCACAAGAGGTCCGCACAGCAGTCCCCCTACAACAACGCCGGTATCCCGCACATTAACTAGCGCCCCTTCTACAGGAACGCCCATATACGTTCCGCCGACAGACAATGCTGAAAAGAAGAGCATCAGAATAAACTGCTCTCGCAAAGTAGTTTCTTCTTTAAAAAGATAGCGAAAAGCTCTGGTATGAGAAAAAATGTACGCAATAACTGAAAGGATCGCAATACGCTGCAATAAAATTACGGACAAGCTTTCTTCCATCACCGTGACTCACTTTCTTTTTGCGCCATGAGCATTCCAATTTCCCGCATAATCCGTTGACTTAAAGCATCAACCGCTTCCTTAACCGGTTTTGTACGCTCTACAGGAATCGCCTTGCCGAAATACACGGAAAATCGAGGCCAACCGCCGCTGCGGAAATCAGTTCCCTGCACCGCCACAGGTACAACGGTGGTTCCCGTCTTGAGGGCCATCATCGCCATACCGGGCTCCGGTTCGCCCAAAACACCGTTTTTCCCCCGCGTACCTTCCGGAAACACGCCTAGAACCTGACCCGCCACCAGAATTTCCAACATGCGCTTGACTGCCTGGCGGTCTGCGCTGCCCCGTTTAACCGGAAAGGCTCCCAACCAACGAATTGCGCCTGAAAAAACCGGCACCTGAAACAATTCCTCTTTGGCCATAAAATAAATACGACGCGGCAATTGACACCCAATTACGGGCGGGTCAAAATTACCGATATGATTAGACGCTATAATAACAGCGCCAGTAGCAGGAATGTTTTCCACTCCGTAAACACGACAGCGAAAGACAAGCCGAAACAGCCAATACAGAAAAAAACGTACTAGGCTATACATAGTCAGACCTTCTTTCCCGCATCCCGGTAAACTTGACAAAGCCCTGTAATTTTCGCCACCACATCGTCAATGCTCAAACCGCTGGTATCTAAGAGATAGGCGTCTGCCGCCTGCACAAGCGGCGCCAGCTCCCGCTGCTCATCTTGCTTGTCTCGGCTCTCCATTTCAGCGGCCACAAGAGATTCTTCTAGCACTTCTCCCTTGGCCTGCAGTTCCAGCCAACGGCGATGCGCCCGTTCTTGAAGAGAGGCGGTAAGAAACACCTTCACCTCTGCTTGCGGAAACACAGCCGTGCCGATATCGCGCCCGTCCATAACAACGCCGCCAGCAGCTCCCATTTCCCGCTGCAGAGAAAGAAGAGTCTTACGAACCTGAGGCTGTTGAGCGTAAACAGATACTTGGCGGCTGATTTCCGGGCTGCGAATGGCCTCGCTGACATCTACGCCACCCACTAACACCTTTGCCGCACCTTCCCCAGGCAGCAGTTCCAGCTGCAGCTTTTCCAGCAACACCGCCAATTCTTCTTCCTGGTCAGCTCCAATACCGGCTTGCGTCGCTTTCCAGGCAACAGCCCTATACATAGCGCCAGTATCAATATACACATACCCCAACTGCTGCGCTACCTTTTTAGCAACAGTGCTTTTGCCGGCGCCAGCCGGCCCATCTATGGCAATTACTACTTTTTTCCCCATGAACTCGTATTCTCTCCTCCCGGTTAGCGCCATGCTACTTGGCAAAGCTTGCCAACACCTCATAAAAATCAGGGTAGGATATTTCTACGCAATCCGCTCCCTCAATAGTAACTCCCTGCGCCGCACTGCCAGCAATAGCCAACGACATGGCAATTCGATGATCATGATGCGCGAAACAAGTTGCCTCCTGCAACGAATGGCCTCCTTCAATAACCAAACCATCCTCTTTTTCTTCAATCACCGCGCCCATTTTCCCAAACTCCAGAGCTACCGCATGCAGACGGTCTGTTTCTTTTACCCGCAGTTCTTCCGCCCCGCTGATAACAGTTTTTCCGCTTGCAAACATAGCGGCAACCGCTAAAATAGGAATTTCATCAATCAGGCGAGGCATAATTTCAGCGCCGATTTCACATCCCTTTAATGCTGCAGAACGCACTAGAATATCTGCAATATCTTCATTCCCGCTGCGTCGCCGGTTCAAGACCGTTAAATCCGCCCCCATCTGCTCGAGCACATCCAAAATGCCGGTTCGAGTGGGATTTAAGCCTACATTTTCAATCGTCACTTCACTGCCTGGAACAATCGAGGCGGCAACCATCCAAAAAGACGCGGAACTAATGTCCCCTGCAATATCAATGGCCGGCGGCGCTTCCAGTTCCTGCGCCGGCTGCACCGTCACCGAAGTCCCTTCTCTGGTCACTTTCACGCCAAACAACTCCAGCAAACGCTCCGTATGATCCCGCGAACGGTGCGGTTCGCTTACGGTAGTCGGAGAGTCAGCGAAAAGACCAGCCAGAAGAATGGCCGACTTTACCTGGGCGCTGGCCACTGGAAGGTCATAGTTAATTCCTTTTAGCGTCGGATTAGGCCCGATAGCCATGGGTATATTGCGTCCCTCCTGGCGGCCCGCTAATTGGCTGCCCATCATGCGGAGCGGCTTTACAACCCGCCCCATGGGACGCTGGCGCAAAGAAGCGTCGCCGGTAATAATGCTAAAAAAAGGCTGCGCTCCTAAAATACCGCTCAACAGGCGCAGGGTTGTTCCTGAATTTCCAGCATCAAGAACATCTTCCGGCTCTTTCAGACCGTAAAGACCATTGCCGCTGACCGTCAGCACCCCTTCTGCATCCTTTTCCACCTTCACCCCTAAAGCGCGCATGCAGCGCACTGTAGAAAGGCAGTCAGCAGCATATAAGAAATTGCTCAAACGAACTGGTCGTTCGGACAAGCCTGCCAGCATCACTGACCGATGGGAAATGGATTTGTCTCCTGGCGCGACAATCGTTCCTTGCCACTGACGCACTGGTTGAATGACACGTGTCTGGGTCATAAGACATCCTCCTCAATATTAATTCAGCCTTTACGGCCCACTACTGCGGCAATAGACGACAAGGCCTGCATCATCTGCTCAAAATTCTGCGGCGTCAAGGACTGGAAGCCGTCGGAGACGGCCTCTTCCGGACACGGGTGCACTTCAACAATGACTCCGTCCGCGCCAGCCGCCACAGCGGCCAAGGTCATAGGCGTCACAAGGCGCCATTTGCCGGTTCCATGACTGGGATCGGCAATCACCGGCAAGTGAGTCAAATGTTTAGCCAAAGGCACTGCGCTCAAATCTAAGGTATTGCGAGTGTATGGCTCAAAGGTACGAATGCCTCGTTCGCAAAGCACAATGGCGTCGTTGCCGCCGACCATAATGTATTCCGCCGCCATGAGCCACTCCTCTATTGTCGCTGAGCTGCCTCTCTTTAACAGCACTGGCTTATCCGCATGGGCAATTTCTTTCAGCAACGCAAAATTCTGCATGTTCCGCGTGCCGATTTGCAGCATATCCACATACTTGCAGACGGTCTCCACCGCTCTAGGATCGGTTACCTCTGAAACTACAGGCAAGCCCACTTCATCGGAAACAGCGCGCAAAATCCGCAGACCTTCTTCTTCCAAGCCCTGAAAACTATACGGCGACGTTCTCGGTTTATAGGCCCCGCCGCGCAGCATCACTGCACCGGCAGCTTTGACCAGGCGAGCCGTTTCCGCAAACTGCTCATAGCTTTCCACGGCGCAGGGACCAGCAATAACCGGCACCTGTTCACCGCCAAAAACAACTTCGCCGACGCGAATCAGGCTGTTTTCCGCTTGAAAAGAACGGCTGACAAGCTTAAAGGGCGTCCGCGTCTGCACTACTTTTTCCACGCCATCTAAGCGTTCGAAAGCCTCGGGGTCTACATCGTCATTTTCCCCGATCGCCGTAACCACTGTTCGCCCGCCTGTCTGCCACACTTGTGCATCCAGGCCGCACTGGTGCAATTTTTCCAACACTCGCTGCACTTGCCCGGGAGTAGGCATTTGCATAAATATGATCATGACCAGCCCTCCGATACGTTTTCACAAATCTGCTTCTATCTTAATTTTAATTCACGCTGCCCCTTGCATTTTCCTTTTCCCCAGACTAGTTTCCTGCATTTTTATTGCGCAGCGCTGCGGCCCGCCAAATAACCGGTAGAAAATGCCGCCTGCAGATTAAACCCGCCTGTGTTGCCGTCAATATCCAGCACTTCCCCAGCCAGATACAACCCCTCTACCTTTTTAGACTTCATGGTACGCGGATCTACCTCATTCACGCACACGCCTCCGGCGGTTACAATAGCTTCCGCCAAGGGTCTAGCTCCGGTCACCGTAAAAGGCAGCGCTTGGAGCAGCTCCAGTAAACGATGACGCTCCTCTCGCGTCAGTTGGCCAATCTCTTTCGCGGTATTAATAAAAGCCAAATCCAGCACTACCGGTCGCAGCGAAGCTGGCAGCAGCTCGTCCAGACAATGTACCGCCTTTTTACGGCCTAAGGAAGCAAAATCCCGTGCCAGGCGTTTATCCAACACTTCCTCTGTCAGCGCCGGCTTCAAGTTAACGCGTATTTCCACAAAACTGCCTGCGGCTACAGCCATGACCGCCTGGCGGCTCAACGTCAGGATAATCGGTCCGGATAAGCCAAAGTGGGTGAAGAGCATTTCACCAAACTCTGAGGCCACGCATTTTTCGTCCACCCATAGCGAGGCTTCAACATTGCGAAGAGACAAGCCCATCAATTCTTTTACCCACTCTTCTTCCACTTCCAGCGGAACCAGCGCCGGCTGCAGCGGCGTTAAGGTATGCCCGGCCGCTTCGGCCATGCGATAGCCGTCGCCAGTACTGCCTGTTCCTGGATAGGAAGCGCCGCCGGTTGCCAATATTACGGCGTCGGCCTTCTCCCGTCTGCCGTCAGCCAGCGTGACGCCGCAAAGACGCTCGTCCTCTTGCCATAACTCCTGCACAGGAGTTTTCAAACGAAAAGCCACGCCGAGGCGGCGCAAGGTATGTTCAAAAGCCGCCACTACATCGGCCGCCTTTTCACTGACTGGAAAGACTCTGCCGCCGCGTTCTTCCTTCGTCTCCACGCCGGCGCAGCGCAGCATTTCCCGCAAAGCGTCATTATCCAAGGCGTTCCAGGCGCTATAAAGAAACTTGCCGTTTCCTACCATGTTTTTGAGAAACCGCTCCCGCTCTCCGACATGGGTCACATTGCAGCGTCCCTTGCCGGTAATGCCTATTTTCCGCCCTGGACGGCCCATTTTTTCGTATATTGTCACCGCAGCTCCAGCCTCGGCAGCCGCTAAAGCCGCCATGAGACCCGCCGCGCCAGCGCCGATAACGGCAATTGTTTTCCGTTCTTCCATATAGTTCTATCCTTTCCTCAATACAAAACCGACTTCATTTGTTTTTCGGACCACGCTTATATTTCTACTTCGATATATCAAGAAAGACCCTATTATAGGGTCTCTCCATATCTACTCTGGTTTAAACTGATATAAGTCGGCCACTTCTTCCGTTGTCAAGTGACGCCATTTTCCTCGGCGCACGCCTTGAAGCGTCAAAAAAGCAAACCGGATTCGCTTTAACGACCACACTGGAAAGCCGATGGCGTCAAACATTCTGCGCACTTGCCGATTACGCCCTTCACGCAGCACCACCGTCAACACGGAGCGGTTTTTTTCGTGCAAAACTTCCTGCAGCCGCACTTCTACTGGCGCAGTTACACCATCTTCCAAGCGAATGCCGGCCCGCAAGCGATCCAGCTTCTCTTCCGAAGGAATGCCTTTTACCTGTACCAGGTATTCTTTCTCGACCTGATGCCGGGGATGAATTAAAGCTTGAGTCAATTCGCCGTCATTCGTCAGCAACAACAGACCTTCCGTATGGTAGTCCAACCGCCCTACGGGATATACGCGGGCGTCAATTCCCTCTAATAGGTCCAGAACCGTTTGGCGTCCTTCCGGGTCTTTGGATGTCGTCACACAGCCCTTGGGCTTATATAAAAGTAAATATACAAGCTTTTCTTTCGCTACCAGACGACCATCCACCTGAATACGGTCTTTCCCCGCATCCACCTTGGTTCCCATTTCGGTTACAACCTTTCCGTTCACCTTTACATGCCCTTCACTGATTAAGCGTTCCGCCTCACGGCGTGAAGCTACTCCGGCATGACTCAATATTTTCTGCAAGCGTTCCTGCATTTCCGCCTCCTTAATTTTCCCAAGACAGCCGTATTCTAGGCTTGTCTTCCATCCGACAGCAGCCTGGCAAAGGCCACTTTTACCCAAGTCCACACATCTTCCGCCGAGAGAGCCGCCAAACGAAATAAGGACCGCCGCTCCACGTCTTGTCCGGCCAGAAGCGGCATTACCGTCACTTCTTCCTCCCCGCGCAAAATCCGTACCGTGCCGACAACATCGCCCCGGCGTACCGGAGCGGCAATGGCGTCTGGTTTTTGCACCGCAAGGCGGTAGGTATTGCCTGCGCCGTTACGCGATTCCGGCACAACAATATCCTGCGCAACATATAAAGAAATCTGTTTTTCCAAACCATCTAAAACAGCCACATCCGCTACCTTTTGATTTTGCAACAGCAGATTTTTAGCTTTAACAACGCCAAAGCCGTAATCCAAAAGCGCAATGGAATCGTCCCACATGCGTTCGCTGTCTAACACCACCGAAATTAATTGCAAGCCGTTGCGTTTTACCGCCGAGACCAAGCAGCGGCCCGCGGCGTCTGTATAACCGGTTTTAACGCCATTAGCGCCAGGATATAACCAAAGCATCCGATTCTCGTTGAAAATTTCCCGATCATAGCCTTTACCTGGCCAAGGCATGACCCGGCGTTTAGAAGAGACAATCTCCGCAAATAACGGCTGCGTGCGATATCCATAAGCGGCAATCCTAGCCAAGTCATGGGCTGTCGAATAATGATTAGGGTCCGGCAACCCGCTGGAATTGGCAAACCGCGTATTTACAGCGCCAATTTCTTGCGCTTTTTGCGTCATCAAACGAGCATAGGCCGGCACCGAGCCGGCAATGTGTTCAGCAACAGCCACTGTCGCATCATTGCCCGAAACCAGCATGATCCCATATAACAAGTCTAAAAGTCTTTGCTTTTCTCCAGCTTCCAGGTACAACGACGATCCTTCGGTTTCATGCGCCGCCTTACTTGCAACAACCCAATCATCGAGTCGCCCCTTTTCAAGAGCCACCAGCAAGGTCATCATCTTGGTCGTACTGGCTGGATACCGGCGGCTTTCCGCATCTTTGGCGTACAAGACTTCCCCTGTCGTTGCATCCATGATAATAGCGGCTTTTGCCGTCACTGCCGGCGTCGCTTGCACCGAGCCAACTGTCAAACTGTAAAAAGCACTGGTAAAAACGAATAACCAGAGAATTTTTCGCGCCATGAAAATCCGAAACTCCTAACCTTCATTTTTTTCTTCGGTGTTGGCAGCTTCATTCGGCAGCAAGTTCTGCAAATCAGGTAACTGCTGCAAATCGCGCAGGCCAAAGCATTCCAAAAAGTCTTCGGTCGTGCCGTATAAGATAGGGCGCCCCAAAGATTCTTTTCTTCCCACTTCACGAATCAAGCCTCGTTCCACTAATTGCGTGAGCACTTTGTCGATACGCACACCGCGAATTTCTTCCATCTCTTGCTTCGTCACAGGCTGCTTAAAGGCAATAATAGCCAATGTTTCCAGCGCTGGCGCTGACAACTTGCTTTCACGAGCTCCGGCCAACGCGGTAATCAGCGAAGCCCACTCTTCTTTTGTGCCTAATTGAAAACCGCCCGCCACTTCATAAAGCATGATGCCCCGTTCGCTTCGGCCATATTCTTCCTGCATTTCCGCCAGAAGCAACAAAATATGTTCTTCCTCCACTTGCAGCACTTCCGCGAGAACCGAAACAGATACAGGTTTTCCGTGGGCAAACAAGAGCGCCTCCAACGGCGCCTTCAAGTGCTGATAAAACAAGTCTGTTCCTCCTCGCAAGACAAAATGATTTCCATTGGCCCGAAGGACTGAAGCTGCCGCACGCGCACCCGCTGTAAGCGAACCAATTCCAGCACCGCCAAAAACGAAGCGATCACTTCCCCGCGCGAGCCACTGCGAATCAGTAAATCTTCAAAAGGAACACAACGACGTTCTTGCAACAGGCGTACCACATCGGCCATTTTATCTTGAATACTGATTTCTTCTCGTTCTACGACCGCCTGAGTTTGGGGCAGGCGGCTTTCCCACAACGCCGTCAACGCTTGTAAAAGAACTTGCGGCGTGAGACCTGCAGGCAACGGGCGGGCTGGTTCCGGCAGCTGTGACGGGCGCGTATAAACCCCCTGCCTCAATTGCCAGCGCTCACCCAAAAGCTGGGCCAGCATCTTAAATCGCCGATACTCCAAAAGCCGATCTACTAATTCCTTGCGCGGGTCCAGTCCCTCTTCTTCCTCTTCTTCGACAGCAGCCACCGGCAAAAGCAGCCTGGACTTAATTTGCAACAATGTAGCGGCCATTACTAAAAATCCACTGGCAATCTCCATGTTGAATTCTTCCATCTCGCGCAAGTACGCCAGATACTGCACCGTCACATCGGCAATCGGAATATCGTAAATATCCAGTCTGTTTTTTTCAATTAAATGCAGCAAAAGAGCCATTGGCCCCTCAAAGCCTTCTAAGCGGATGCGATATGCTTCCATTTGCTTAGTTCGGCAAATGCATAACTTCGCGAACGCTGCGCATGGTTTCGTTGGCTACTTTGCGCGCCTTTTCAGCGCCAGCAGCCAAAATTTCGTACACTCGCTCCGGCTGCTGCTCCAGCACGACTCTCCGTTCGTGGATTGGAGCCAAGGCGCCCGCCATATGGTCTGCGAGACGTTTTTTACAGTCTACGCAGCCGATTCCCGCTTTGCGGCATTCTTGGTCAATTTCTGTAACTACAACAGCCGGTGAAAATACCTTATGGAAGGTAAATACCGGACAAACATCCGGGTTTCCTACATCAGTACGGCGTACTCGCTGCGGGTCGGTTACCATCTGCCGTACTTTTTCACGAATCTCTTTTTCACTGGCGGCAAAAGGAATCTCATTGCCATAGGACTTGCTCATTTTACGTCCGTCCAAGCCCGGCAGCAGCGAAGCCTGGCTCAGCATTTCCTTCGGTTCCACAAAAACTTCCCGTCCGTAAAGATTATTGAAGCGCCGCACGATCTCCCGGGTCAACTCCAAATGGGGCAGCTGATCAATACCTACCGGCACCGTGTCCGCCTTATACAAGGCAATGTCCGCCGTCATCAGCTCTGGATAGCCCAAAAAGCCATAGGTATTGATATCTTTGCCCTGGCTGCCCAATTGCGCCAGTTTATCTTTATAAGTAGGCACCCGTTCCAACCAAGACAGAGGCGTCATCATCGAAAGCAGCAGATGCAGCTCTGCATGCTCCTTGACCTGCGACTGAATAAAGATAGTATTTTTCTCCGGGTCCAGGCCGGCGCTCAGCCAGTTCAGCGCCATTTCATACGTCCGTTGCGGCAGGGCTTCCGTATTTTCAAAAGTCGAAGTCAACGCATGCCAGTCTACAACACAAAAAAAGCACTCATATTGGTCTTGCAGCTTGACCCAGTTTTCCAACGCTCCTAAATAGTTCCCCAGATGAAAATTTCCAGACGGCTGCATGCCGCTGAAAATGCGTCCTTTTACTGTCATGTTGAAATCCTCCTAAAAAAATAAAATGCCAACAATGGTTTGAATGGCAAGATATAATGCAATTTGAAAAGGATAAACAATAGTACCGATAACGCCTATATACACTAAGGCAATAAGAACTACCGGACTATAAGGAGTAATCCTTTCATATAATTCGGCGTATTTCCAAGGCAGAAATACACTAATCACTTTAGAGCCATCCAACGGCGGAATAGGCAGCAAGTTGAAAATCGCTAATATAATGTTATAATCTCTTGTCCAAGCTAGTACTTTCCACACTTCCGGAATTCCCAGCCCCCAGACTTTACAAGCTCCTAAAGCGATTGCCGCTACCAAAGCCATCACTACATTACTGAGAGGACCTGCCAAGGAAACCCAGATCATACCGCTGCGGTACGACTGAAAACGATTGGGATTAATAGGCACCGGCTTGGCCCAGCCAAATTGCGTCAGCCAAAGCATCAGCAAACCTACTGGATCCAAGTGAGCTAGCGGATTCAAAGTTACTCTGCCAAGCTGGCGCGGTGTATCGTCCCCCATGGCCACAGCTGCTCTCGCATGGGCATACTCATGCACGGTTAAGGCAATCAAAAGAGCCGGCACACGAAAAATCAAATCGGCATCTAACGAAAACACGCCATTCCTCCTTCATTCAACCATAACTAGTTGTCGCTAAATCAATATTATATCCTACTTTCTTCGGGAACGCAAAATCCTGTCCCCTCTTAACAAGCTCGTTTTACTGTGCTAGAATACGAACTGGATCAGTTGTCCAATATTTCAAATCACTATACACAAAGGAGTCTTGTTTATCATGAAGTCCCCCCGTTTTGTTTTTTCGCGACGCGCCTTCGCTTTGTCCCTGTTCAGCGCTATTTTGCTCTGCGCCGCCTTCCCCCTAATTACTTGGGCGATTCAGCTCTGGGACGTTCCGATTGCTGTAGATGAACCTTCGCCGACACTTTCTCAAAGCAATAACTCGCCCGCCATCTTTATGTTGTCAGAGCATCCTGGCGACGAGCCATTAGCGGAAGAAGGCCGCCCTTTGTACGACTCCTATCTTACCAATGAACGCCTGCGGGCCAATCTCCCCCTCAGTCTTCCAACTGCGCAGCCCTATAAAGCCGCCAAAGTAGTTTATCTTACCTTTGATGACGGCCCTGATCCGCAAAATACGCCGGCGGTTCTGGATATCTTAAAAAAAGAACAAGTTAAGGCTACCTTTTTTTTAGTGGGTACGCAAATCGAAAAACATCCTGATCTAGTAAAACGCCTTTTTGCCGAAGGTCAGGCGATAGGCAATCATACGTACGATCATATTTACAAAAGCCTATACCAATCGCCGCAAAGTTATGTAGCGCAGCTAAACCATACTGACGAGCTGCTTAAATCCATTATTCTTTGCCGTCCCCGCATTTCCAGAGCTCCCGGAGGCTCTACAGGCAGCTTCAACAAAGGCTACTGGGAGTTGCTTAAACAAAATGGCTACATAGAAGTAGGCTGGAATGTTTCCTCCGGCGATGCTTCGGCAGCCAAGGCCGCGGCGATTGAAAGCAACGTATTGACCCAAATGAAGCAAACTTTTTTACAAAGCCACGCCATCGTACTTATGCACGACGGTCCCGGACATATCGAAACCGTCCGCGCCCTGCCGGGCATTATCCAAGCTTTAAAAGCCCAGGGCTATGAGTTTCGCGTAGTCAACACGCAAACACCAGCCGCCTGGTAAAGGATACAAAAAATCCGCATTCTCTCTTAGCCTAGAGGGAATGCGGATTTTCTATTTATAGACTGTAGTTCGGAGCTTCCTTGGTAATATTGACATCATGCGGATGACTTTCCTTAAGGCCTGCGCTGGTAATGCGGATAAATTTCGTTTCCGTACGCAATGCTTCAATATTTTTCACGCCGCAATAGCCCATGCCAGCTCGAAGTCCGCCAACCATTTGGAACATGGTTTCAGAAACAGGTCCTTTATAAGGAACACGTCCTTCAATACCTTCCGGCACCAATTTATCCATGTTCTCCTGGAAATAACGATCCTTACTGCCTTTAGCCATGGCTCCCAGCGAGCCCATGCCTCGATACACCTTATAGCTTCGACCTTGATAGATAATGGTCTCGCCGGGGCTTTCCTCGGTTCCGGCCAGCAAGTTACCCACCATAACCACGTTAGCGCCAGCAGCCAGAGCCTTTACGACATCTCCGGAGTATTTGATGCCGCCGTCGGCGATAATCGGCAAACCAAATTCCGCCGCCGCTTTGGCGCACTCATATACTGCAGTAATCTGCGGCACGCCGATGCCTGCAATAACGCGGGTCGTACAGATGGAGCCAGGACCAATTCCCACTTTGACAGCGTCTACGCCAGCTTCAAACAACGCACGCGTAGCTTCTTCCGTAGCCACATTGCCTGCAATTAATTCCACATTGGGATAGGTATTTTTAATGGTTCTAACGGATTCAATAACGCCTTGGGAATGACCGTGCGCCGTATCCACAACAATGACATCGACTTTAGCTGCCACAATGGCTGCCACGCGATCCAGCATATCGGAGCCAACGCCTACGGCTGCGCCGACCAACAAACGCCCTTTGGAGTCTTTCGCAGAATTGGGGTATTTCTGCGCTTTCTCAATGTCTTTGATGGTAATCAGCCCTTTTAAGTGGCCTCGCTCATCAACTAAAGGCAGTTTCTCAATGCGGTGCTTGCGCAGAATTTCCTTGGCTTCATTTAAAGACGTTCCCATAGGAGCGGTAATCAAATGCTCCCTGGTCATGCATTCTCCAATCCGTTTGGACAGGTCGGTTTCGAAGCGCAAATCCCGGTTGGTTAAGATACCTACAAGACGATCTTGTTGGGTAATCGGCACCCCGGAAATATGATACCGCTCCATCAAATCCTGCACGTCTTTTAAGGTATGTTCAGGAGAAAGGAAAAGCGGGTCCACGATAATACCGTTTTCAGAACGTTTTACTTTATCAATCTCGTTCGCTTGCTGCTCGATCGTCATGTTTTTATGGATAATTCCCAGGCCGCCTTCACGCGCCATAGCAATAGCCATACGCGCCTCCGTGACCGTATCCATGCCCGAGCTAATGATGGGAATGTTCAGGCTGATATTGCGAGTCAGCCGAGTGTTAACCTCCACATCCTTAGGCAACACATCCGATTTAGCGGGAACGAGAAGTACATCATCGAACGTTAGTCCTTGCTTGGCGAACTTTTCTTCAAACATGTCTCTACTCCTTTCTCTACTTACCAAAAGGTATTTCTGATAGAATACCACAGTTGCCCCCTCAAAAACCAGAGAAAGATAAAGTTTTTTTATTCACATTGTCTTTCCTTTTATCTCTATTTCATTTTTCGTGAAAATCTAGATAAAAAGGCCAAAAAAGCGTAAACCTCTTTGGGAGGTTTACGCTTCAATTACTCTTTTTCTCTGCCGCCGCTTTTGTACCCATGCGGATAATGCGCTCGGAAGGAGGAAAGTCATCTGCAGAAATAATCTCCCGACTGATTTCCACGCCCTGACGCAAGCGGATTTTTTCGATTTTTATTCGATAACCGCTTTCTCCTCGTTCTTCTACGACCTGGCGTCCAGCCTCCAAATTGGCATCCGGTCTTACTACAACCGGCGCCGGGATTACTTGTTTATCCACCGGTACAATACGCACTTCTACCGGATCATCCGCACTGCCAAACACTTGCACAAGCAAGCGATTGCCCTCAATTTTACTGGAAATATAAAGATTATGCCGGCTGGTATTGGTAAATTGAAAATCCAATTGATCGTCCGCCACAGTCGCATCCTGCCCAAGAGGCACATATCCAGGGGGGCTGTAGTGAGAAGTCCGCTCCACAATTTCCAGATCCGCCAACAAAACCGCATTATAAAGAGTGCTGCTCACTTGGCAAACCCCGCCGCCCCAATCCGGCACCAGTTTTCCATTAATGAACACGGGAGCTTCCTTGTAGCCATTTTCCTGCGTCCGCTTGCCCACTTGCGAATTGAAAGAAAAAACACTGCCAGCCCTCACCAACATATCGTCAATGCTGTGTGAGGCCAAATAAACATTTTTAGAGCGGTTGCTGTCATAGGCGTTGAAATAGCTGGAATACGAACCTAAAAGACGGTCAATGCCGCTGAGATCCTCAGCCCGTATTTCTGGCACATCTTCTTTTACAGGCAAAGAAATTTTCAACGATTGAAAATCAGCCATCGCTGCCTGCCAAGTTGTTTCCAATTCCGCCCGCTCCAAGTGCTGTCCTATGATTTCCGGTACAATCTGCACCTGCCCCTGTTGGTAATTAATGTGAGCCTTACGGGATGGACGCTCTACATCATGAACGATTCTGTCCAGCAATTCCTTGGCTTTTGTCGGCTCATACGCAAGACGATAGGCAATCTGACGACCTTTTTGCGTCGCCAGATACCATTCCTGCAGTTGCAGCCAAACCGGGCCTGTACGCCCAATCATATACGCTTCATGCGCCAACGCTGCTGCATCCGCATGTATGCTTAATTCATCTGTAGTGCTTTCCCAATGCTGTTCGCCGTAAACAAAGCGTATTGTCTGCTGAGCCAGCCGTCTGCGCGCATCTTCTTCAATAGCCGCTACAGCCGCCGTCTCTGTTAAACCGCCTAAGTCCAACGACCCCACTTTTACGCCATGTGAAATGCCATCACGAAAATACACGGCCGTGCCGGCAACGGCCAAACTTGCCAAAGTAAAGGAAAGAATTAACACTAAAGATAAACTGACTCGTTGCCATCGTTTCACGAAACCATCCCGTCCTCCTCTGCCTGTCCTTCAAAAGACCGGGCTTCCGCCTAAGCGAAAACCCGGTCCAAAGCCAGCTTATTGTACATTCATCGACAGTTCTACGTATTTCCCTGCCAACTTGGCTTTTTGCAGGACTTCCTCGGTAATTTCTCCGCCTTCGTCTACAACGAGAACGCCATTGTCGGTCTCAATGCGGCGGCTGGCTTTTTTCCCAAGAAGAAATTTGCGTGTTTTTTCTTCAATCTTGCGTGAATAGGCATCCACTTCCGGAGCCGGTTCCGCCGGTGCTTCTTCTGCCACTTTGGCTTCTTCTGTTTTAGGCTCCTCCACTACAGGCGCCGGAGCGGCAACAGGTGTCACAACCGGTGTTTCCTCTACAGGAGCCGGGACTTCCGCAACCGCCGGGGCAGCCTGCTCTTCCGAGGCATCCCGAATAAAGAGCACGTCTTTACCCAAAGTGATGATGTTTTCCAGCAATACCTGTTGGTTGTCACCATTATCTACGGTATACTCACACACAGCAATTTTGCCGTCATTTTCAACCATAAAATCAGTGACCCGCCCTAAAATACGGCCAGCCGTAGTAACCACTTTGGTCCCAATTACAGAAGTATTGGCTACCAGCAGCGGCTCAATATCCGGAAAATCAGCAACCCCTACTACATTATCGCTGGATTCGACGGTAACAGCAAATTCGCCAAGACCGGCTACCGCTTTGGCCGGCAGCAGTTTAGCCCCCAAATACCATTTGCCGTCGTCAATCAAAAATGCTTCTACCGATTTGGCTGCGGCATTAATGATAAACGCTTTGATCGTTCCCAGTTCCTCACCCTCACGAATGCTAAATACTGGTAAGCTTAAAATTTCTGTGCTTTTTTTCATAAATGAAACCCCTCCCGCATATGTATAAACATAAAAATGGAATCCCCTTGTAGTTTATTGCCGGCTGCGCCATTGTTGATAGATGGCTTCAACCTTATCCAGCACGGAAGCCGGTATGGCTTCCGGCGCAACCGCCTCCAATTTAAGCTGGCGCAACACGCCAAGAAAAATCTGTAAATATCCTAAAGTTTGTTGAATATCTTTTTGCCAAACAGGCTGGCGCCTTACTTGCGGCAAGGCAAGCGCTGCTTCTAAAGCCGCAATGGCTTCCTCCCAACGTCCATAACGCTTTAGTAATGCACCTTCTTCTATGAGTAAAAAAGGCAATTCTTCATCGTCAGCAAACTGCGTAATCCCTGCTTGCAGCACTTGCTGCGCAGTTTGCCAGGAACCGGCTTCGCGAAAACGCCAAGCTTCCTCCAAGCAAGCGTCAACATTAACAAACGCAGCCGGGATCTCTTCTGTTTTCTCAACAAAATCCGGTTTTTCCGGCGCAGAAATTTCTTTAGGTTCTTCTGTCATGGACGAAGCAAGCGCCGAAGCAGCTGGCAGGTCTTCAGCAGCGGCTATTGTTGCCGTTTTCTCAGGTTCCGCCTCAGGCATCTTAGCCGTTGCAAGCTCAATCGTTGTCTCTGTTATTGGAGATGTCTCAGGCATCTTAGCCGTTGCAGGCTCAATCGTTGTCTGAGGTGCTGCATTATCCATGTTCTTTGCCCTGACCGGGGCTTTTTTCTTACGTCTAATCGGCAAGCGCTCCTCGCCAGCAGGATCCGCTGCCAAAGCTCCAGCAACAGCAGGTTCTTTTTTGGGCGCCTTGGGCGCCTTCTTTTTTCTTATTGCAAGAGACTGCTCTTGCGTTTCTTCTTTCTTGGGCAAAGGTTCTTTTTGCCTGTCCATCCAGAACTCCCCTGTATTCGCTTCTTCCTGCTGCTTCTCGCTAACCGTCAAAGAAAAAACCGATGCTTCAGCGGCAACCGGTGAAACAGCAGCTGCCGACATAACAGGCATACAATCAGGCAGCTTAGCAGCCGCCCAAGCGCCGCCAACAGCACAGACAAACAAAATGGCAACTGTCATTTCCAAGTTAGCCCAACTCAATAAAAGCCGCGGCAAGACCGCAGCCAATAAAATTGCACAGCCGGCACAAAACAATACAATTTTCCAAGAAAGCTGCCATTGAGGAAATCTTTTGCTTAGCAAAGCTACTAAGGAAGCCATGAGCAGCACAATAAATGAAATAATTAGAAAAAAAGCCACGTCAACCACCGCTATCATAAAATGGATCTTTCTATTTGCCTATTCTACACAATCAGTAAATTTCCTTTCTTTTTTTAAGAAAAAGAAAGACCTTTATCTTCCAATTCTTGTGCAGCGCCCATACAAGCTAAAACTGCATGCTCAAAAGTAAGACCGCCCTGAAGATATACCGCATAAGGTTCGCGCATCGGCGCATCGGCGCTCAATTCGATGGAAGCCCCTTGTACAAAGGTTCCCGCCGCCATAATCACCGCGTCTTCATAGCCAGGCATACCGCTTGGCTCCGGCCGTACATGCGCGTCAACCGGTGAATATTTTTGAATTCCCTGACAGAAGGCAACCACCCGCTCCGGCGTTCCCAAAGTAATCGCCTGAATAATATCGCCTCGCTGCACCGACCAGTGCGGCAAGGTCTTATAACCTAAATTCTCAAACAAGGCCGCAGCAAAAATAGCTCCTTTTACCGCTTGAGCCGTTGTATGAGGCGCTACAAACAAGCCCTGGTACAATAAGCGGTTTCCTCCCAAGGAAGCTCCCAACTCCGCCCCGATCCCCGGCGCAGTCAAGCGAAAAGCAGCTAGCTCCACTAAATCCCGGCGGCCTGCAATGTAGCCGCCTGTCGGCGCCAACCCGCCGCCAGGGTTTTTAATCAACGAGCCAGCCATGATATCCGCGCCAACCGCTGTTGGCTCCTGCACTTCCACAAACTCACCGTAGCAATTGTCAACAAAACAGATGCATTCCGGAGCAATGGCCTTGACCGCCGCGCAAGCAGCGGCAATCTCAGCCACCGTCAATGTCGCCCGAAGGCTATAACCGCGCGAACGCTGAATCAGCACCATTTTCGTTTTAGCATCCACATAGTCAGACAGATGCTCCAAGTCAATGCCGCCAGTGGGCATGGGCATTTCCCGATAGGAAACGCCAAATTCCTTCAAAGAACCCGGAACGTCCCGTACATGGCCGATAACGCTTTGCATCGTATCGTACGGCGCCCCGGTTAAAGAAACCAACTCGTCTCCGGGACGCAAAACACCGAACAGAGCGGTAGCCAAGGCATGCGTACCGGAAACAAACTGCGTCCGCACCAGCGCCGCTTCGGCGCCGCACAGTGTTGCCCATGTCTCTTCCAAGGTTTCCCGCCCTGCATCGTTATAGGCATAGCCGCTTGTCGCCCGAAAATGATAATCCGAAACTCGATGACGGCGAAAAGCGTCCAATACCCTCAACGTATTGGTTTCAGCGACCTGATCCACGTCTTTGGCCATAGCCGTCATCTGCTGCAGCGCCTTTTCCCGCGCCGCTTGAATTTTAGCACTAAATCGATTCAATCTACCTGTTCCTCACTCTCATTCACTGTTCCTTGAACCATGCAATATTGACTCCAAAACGGCTCCGCCCATAAGGGAATCTCCGCCAAAACCAGAATGCCTTCCGGCGCATATTCGCAGGCAGTAACCTTGCCATCCTCATGCAGCTTGTGCAGCAGGCCGCTTTGCTCATACGGCAAACACAGCTCGCGCCGCACGCTGCGCCGTTTCACCTTAGCGGCCACGGCCAAGAGCAGCTCCTCTAAGCCTGTTTTTTGCAGCGCCGAAACCAAGAACGCGTCGCCGCGGCGCAAAAGGCGCTCGACTACCGCAGGCTCTCCCGCTTCCATACGATCTGCTTTGTTGAAAACAAGCAGCATAGGCTTTTCTGCAACTTTTAATTCCTTGAGCACCTCGTAAACAGCCTGCTCCTGCGCTTCTCGCTGCGAATGGCTGGCATCCACCACATGAAGCAATAAATCGGCTTCTACCACTTCCTCTAAGGTGGCGCGAAAAGCCGCTACCAGCTGATGCGGCAGTTTTTGAATAAAGCCGACTGTATCGGAAAAAAGGATCGTTTCACCATCAGGCAGCGTCACGCTGCGCGTTGTCGGATCCAACGTAGCAAATAACTTATTTTCCGCCAATACCCCTGCGTCAGTTAGGGCGTTCAGCAACGTTGATTTTCCTGCATTGGTGTAGCCGACTAAAGCGATCAGCGGCACTTCGTTATCCTTGCGACGCTGACGCTGCTGCTGGCGTTGCTGCAATACCAACGCCAATTCTTTTTCGATATCGTTGATACGCGTCCTCACCCGCCGCCGATCCACTTCCAGCTTAGTCTCACCAGGTCCGCGCGTTCCGATGCCGCCTCCCAAGCGCGACAGTTCCGTACCCTTGCCGCTAAGTCTAGGCAGGCGGTAACGCATCTGCGCCAGCTCCACTTGCAGCTTGCCTTCTCTAGAATGCGCCCGTTGGGCGAAAATATCCAAAATGAGCGCTGTACGGTCAATGATTTTTACGCCCAGAGACAGTTCCAAATTACGCTGTTGCACCGGCGTCAGTTCATCATCAAAAATGATGACATTTGCATCCATCTGCTGTCGCAGCAACGCTAATTCTTTGACCTTTCCCTGGCCGATGAACAAGGCCGCATCCGGACGGTCTCTTTTTTGACGGACAACGCCCTTTACTTCCACGCCGGCTGTCTCCGCCAACTGCGCCAATTCTTGCAAGGAAGCGTCCAGATCCCAACTGCTATTCCCGGTTTCCAAGCCGACCAGCAAGGCCGTCTCGATTTCCTCCATGACATGCCCAGAAGCTGTCTGCTGGGCTAAAAGACGTTCTAGCTGCAAAATCCAGCGAGAAAAAGGCAAGGCCGTTAATTGCGTTACGGAGAACGGGCCTTCTTCCTGCCATTCGTCCTCACCCGTTAAAAAAGCGAGCATACAAAGCGCTGTTTCCGGTTGCGGCGCAGCTAAAGAAACCATCACATCAAAACGCAAGTCCCGCAGCGAACTGACATCAGCCGCGCTAAGGCGGCAATCGCCGCTAGGATGCGTATGGATGCACCGAATGCCGGAAAGCCGTTGCTGGCCGCGTCGGCCGCGCACCTCCGGCAAGTCTACCGTATAGGAATCCCCCAACGATACCGCCATAACCCGGCCGCGGCGATTGCAATAAACGGCAACCTCTCGGTTCAGCAATTGACTAAGCTGCAGCATCTGTTCCGCCATTTCACTGCTGATTATCTGGTCGGACGGCACTGTCAGTTCATATAATTCTTCGAGCTGCGCCAGCAGCGATTTACGGACTCCTTGGATATCCCCTAATACCTTGGCCACGTCTTCCCACCATCCTTTCCGGTTAAAAGACGCTTATGAAAACACAGCTATTCTATAGCATTCGCGTTTCCTGTCGTCTCCCTTTGTTTTTCCACAAAACCATGCTGAAAAGCTCGGAATGGCGTAATCGTGGAAATAGCATGTTTATAAACCAGTTGCTGCTTTCCATCGCTGTCTAAAATAACGGTAAAATTGTCAAATCCTTTAACAAGGCCTCTTAATTGAAAACCATTAACCAAATAAATGGTCACAGGATTATTTTCTTTCCGCACCTGATTTAAAAAACTGTCTTGCAGGTTCATCGGCTTTGCAAGCATTGCAACTCCCCCTTTTCTCTCTACAGGACCGTTGCTGCAGCTATCCTTCCGGCGCAACAATGGTTCCATAACTTATATTTATTCGCTCTAAGTGCAACGACTTCCTGTTTGCTCCCAATGTCGGACCAGAGAAAATACTTCTTCTCTCCAGCCGGCTTGGCCAACATCAAACCATTGCACATAGGGCATGCGCTTAAACCAAGTAAACTGCCTTTTAGCAAAATGACGGGTATTTTTTTGTATGGTTGCCACAGTTTCCTCAACAGAGTACTGTCCTTGCAAGTGCGCAACCATTTCCTTATAGCCAATCCCTTGCATTGACTGGCAGGTTGGTTCTACCTGAGCTGCCAGTAAACGCTTTACTTCCGCTTCCAGCCCTGCAGCCGCCATGCGCTCCACTCGTTGCTCAATGCGCCGATATAATGCACTTCGCTCCATAGTCAGCCCCACAACCAAAGACTGCTCCAGCCAATGACTGGCAGGTCCCGCTTTTTTTTCCAGGCTCAGTGTTTCTCCCCCTTGGCGAGCTACCTCCAGCGCCCGAATGACACGACGCAAATTATTGGGATGCAGCTTTGCCGCACTGAGCGGATCCGCCTTTTGCAGCAGTCTGTGCACAGCCTCATTTCCTTCTTTTTGCGCCAACGCTTCCATCTCCTCACGAAAAGGAGCGTCTTCAGCCACTTCGCTAAACACATAGCCTTCCAAAAAAGCCTGCACATAAAGCCCAGTGCCGCCAGCTAATACCGGCAGCCGTCCTCGACCTTGAATCTCCTTGACTGCAGCTTCGGCCTGTTCGCCAAAGCGTACGGCATCATAAGGCTCGTTTGGTTCTAAAATATCGATTAAATGGTGCGGAACTCCCCGGCGCTCTTCCAGCGAAGGCTTGGCTGTACCAATATCCAGGCCCCGATATACCAGCATAGAGTCGCCGGAAACCACTTCGCCGTCATGGCGCAAGGCCAGTTCTACCGCCAGGTCGGTTTTGCCTACAGCTGTTGGCCCCAGTACCACCAGCAAGCGTTCTTTCATATACCGGCTCCCTTCAAAATCCCATAACGCACTCGACTGTAACGACCGCCGGAAAAGTCCTGAATACCCAGACGTTCCCATTCCGGACTATGCACTGCTTCCTTAACTACCACTCGGCGTCGCGCTACTCGGCAAGCTTCTTGCAAGAGTTCCCGCCTTAAAGGCCGCCGATCGGCGATCTGGTGCAAGGGCTGCATATTCGAGCTTCCTTGCACAGAGTAGCGAAACATCGGATCCAGATACACTGCATCTACCGCTCCGGCAGACATGTCTTTTAAGACATCCAACGCATCACCGCAGCGGGTTTCAATCCTTCGCATAGCAGCTTCAAGAACCGGATTCAACCCAACGGCATGCGCCAAACCATGTGAGGTAATCATGGCCACCCAAGGAGATTTTTCCACTCCTAAAATTTTGCCTGTTTCACCTACGGCAAGGCTCATCAAAACGGCATCCGCCCCCAAGCCAAGCGTTCCATCCAGCACGGTTTCCCCCGGTTGCAGCGCTAACGCCTGCACCAGCGCGTCCTGGCCGTTTCTTTCCCATTGCAAAGCACGCAGGGCCGCCATACTGGGATGGTAAAAATAGCGCCAGCCAATCCCCTCAATAACAGGTCCGTCAACAGAAAAAACCACCAATTTTTCTACGCCTTCTTGTTGTCGCAGTTTTTCCAGCGATAATTCTCCCCGGACTACGTACTGGCCTCCCCAACATTCGGCAAACTTCTTGGCTTCCCCTACTAAAAATGTCCCCGCATTCCGCGCCGTAGTCACTCGCAATTCATCCATCATGCTTCGTTAACAGCCCTCTTTAAGTTCTTTTAAACCATCGCATCAGCTCTGCCTCGCCAAAACGCACCATCACAGGGCGTCCGTGCGGGCAGCTATAGGGCAATGTCGTCTGCGCCAACTGCTCTAAAAGGCGCTCCATCTGCCGTTGATTCAGTTCTTCGCCGGCGCGGATGGCCGCATGGCAGGCCGCCGTCTCAAACACCATGTGCCGCAGCTGCGCCGCTGTGGGCTGCTGCATTTCATCTAAGCGCACCAATAGCTCGCGCAGCATTGTCTCCGGAGAAGTCCCTGTCAAATCGGCCGGAATTTCCAGCAGCCTTGCAGTTCCAGGGCCGGCCATCTCTAAACGAAAGCCCAGCGACGCCAAAGCCTCCCCATGCTGTTCCAACAGAAGCTCTTCTTTTGCATCCACCTCAAGATAAACAGGCACCAACAAAGTCTGTCCAGGCATCTCCGCCGCTTCTCGCACAAATTTATCATAGAGAATACGTTCATGCGCCGCATGCTGATCCACCAGATACATTTGCTCTTTGTCTTTGGCGACAATGTAACACGACAAGACCTGCCCCAAAACCTGCAAAGGCTCTGCCGCCTCTGTTTCGGTCGAAGTTGTTGCCTGAGCCAAAGAAGCCCTGCTTTCCGCCTGGCTGTCTTCGTCCGTCATCGCGTCCTCAGCCTGTTGGAAAGTCTCTGTCCTTACCGGTTCAAGCTTCATTTCTGGTTCCATTTTTTCAAAGGATGACGCCACTGCTGCCGCTTCAAGAGGCGGCGCCTCATAGACCGGAATGCTTTCTGCCGCTGCGACCGGACGCTGCCGTTCTGCAAGAGGCTTAAAAATAGGACGGTATGGTTCCGGCAGGGACGTTGGCTGCACGAATCTCTCTTTCTCAGGCTGCGCCGCCATCGCAACTGGGATATTTTGAAAATCAAAAGATTGAGTTTCTTCTTTAGGACGAGGCGCAACAAGTGGCGCCGCCTGGCGCAGCTGCTCTGCCGCCGGCCTGGTTAAGCAAACCGTAACCGCCTTATAAACGGCGCGAAAAATATCTTGCTCGTTTTTGAACTTCACTTCGCTTTTTTGGGGATGCACGTTGACGTCAATATCTTCCGCCGGCACGTCAATGCGAATAACCGCCAAAGGAAACCCTGTCTTCGGAAGCACCGAATGATAGGCGTTATCCAACGCCTTACTCAAGGCGCGGCTCTGCACCAACCTGCCGTTAACCAAGAAAGTTTGCCATTGCCGGCTGCTGCGCAAAAGAGTTGGCTGCCCCAAAAAGCCCTGCAAACTGATCCCCTCTTGAAAGTAGCACAGTTCCAAAAGGCCAGCGCCTGCCTCCTTGCCGTACAGAGAAGCAATCACATCTTCCAAACGCCCGCTGCCATTTGTGCTAAGCACCAACCGCTGGTTATTAATTAAACGGAAGGCCACTTCCGGATGTGACAATGCAAGGCGCGTTATAATATCGTGGATTTGGGCGCTTTCCGCAGCCGGTTTTTTTAAAAATTTGAGACGGGCTGGAAGATTAAAGAAAATATCCCGCACTAAAATAGTTGTGCCCACGCCGCCTCCCGCTTCGGTCACTTCCAGCGTTTGGCTTCCCTCCATGACAATTTGCGTCGCCAAGGCATCCTCTTGACGCCTTGTAGTCAGGGTAAAACGGGAAACAGACGCAATGCTCGGCAACGCCTCGCCGCGGAATCCCAGGCTGGCGATATGGTATAAATCATCAGCGCTGCGTATTTTACTGGTAGCATGACGCAGCATAGCCGTCTGCGCGTCCGTGGCGCTCATACCCCAGCCGTCATCGCTGATGCGAATGCTTTCACAGCCTCCGGCTGCGATCTCCACCTCTACATTGCGGCTGGCGGCGTCAATAGCGTTCTCCACCAGTTCTTTGACTACCGACGCCGGCCGTTCCACCACCTCGCCGGCGGCTATTTGGTTTGCTGTATGCGTGTCTAATACCTGTACAATATCTTCCATGCCTAGCGCCCCATTTCTTCCTTAGCTTGATTTTGCAAGCGAAACAACGTATTCAACGCTTCAATGGGCGTCAGGCTCATTACATCCAACGCTAATAGTTCTTCACTCAAAGCGCTGCCGAACAAGGTAAGCGGCGGCTCTTCTTTTTTGACTATCGGCGCGGTTGCTTCTCTGACGGCGCAGGTTTCCAAATCAGCCAACACTTCTTTAGCCCGCTGAATGACTTTTGACGGCAGCCCCGCCAGTTGCGCCACATGAATGCCGTAGCTTTTGTCAGCTCCGCCCGGCACAATGCGCCTCAGAAAAACAACATTATTGCCTTTTTCCCGCACCGCCACCGAGTAGTTGCGAATACCGCTCCAAGCGTTCTCCAGTTCTGTCAGTTCATGATAGTGCGTGGCAAAGAGCGTTTTGCAGCCAATCTGTTTCTTGATGTATTCCACTACTGCCCGGGCAATGCTCATACCGTCAAAAGTACTGGTTCCCCGGCCGATTTCATCGAGAATAACCAAGCTGTTTTTCGTAGCATGGCGCACAATGGCGGCCACTTCATTCATTTCCATCATAAAGGTGCTTTGACCGGTTGCTAAGTCATCGCTGGCGCCGACGCGGGTAAAAATCCGGTCTACCGGCGAAATAACCGCACTGCGTACAGGCAGAAAGCTGCCTGTCTGCGCCATAAGCACCAACAGCGCCACTTGGCGCATATACGTAGATTTCCCCGCCATATTCGGGCCGGTAATAACCATAACGTCTTCCACCCCTGGAAAAAGCTGCGTATCGTTAGGCACAAACAGTTCGCCCTTGAGGAGACGCTCAACAACTGGATGCCGACCATCCTGAATCTGAATGCTGCCGTTTTCTTCAAGGCGGGGACGCACATATTGATGGCGCACAGCAGCGTCGGCAAAGCTATGCAGTACATCCAGCACAGCCACGCGCCGCGCCGTAGCCTGCAGTCCGCAAAGCTCTTCTTTCACCCGGTCGCGCAAGCGACAGAACAGATGATATTCCAGTTGCACGATACGCTCCTGGGCGCCCAAAATTTTAGTTTCAAATTCCTTTAATTCCGGCGTAATATACCGTTCGGCATTAGCCAAGGTCTGCTTGCGCTGAAAATAAGCAGGCACCGCAGAGGTATTCGCGTGGGTAACCTCCAGATAATAGCCAAACACCTTGTTATAGCCAATCTTCAACGAGCGAATGCCTGTCTTTTCCTTCTCCGAACGCTCAAATTCTTCGACCCAGCATTTGCTGTCCCGGGCCACTTCTCGCAGTTCGTCCAGCTCACTGTCATAACCGCTGCGAATCATGCCGCCTTCACGCACCGAAACAGGCGGGGACTCTACAAAAGCCGTCCCAATCTCTTGAGCCAGCTCCGCATGGCTTTCCCAGGTCGCGTATAGCTCGCGCAACAGCGGACTCTGCGCCTGGTTCAGCACATCCCGCAGCGCCGGCAATTGCGCCAGCGACTGGGACAAAGACACCAGATCTCTGGCATTGGCGGTTCCCAGCTCCACCCTGGTGACAATGCGCTCGAAATCATAAATTCCTTCCAGCGCCTCTATCAGCCCTTGCCGCAGCAACGGCGCGCCAGTCAACTCTTCTACCGCCTCATGGCGCTTGGTAATATCTTTTGGATACCGCAGCGGCTGCTCCAGCCAGTGCTTTAGAAGCCTGCCGCCCATAGCGGTGCGCGTAAAATCCAGCACCTGCAGCAGCGTCGCTTTTCTGCCTCCGTCGCGAAGGTTGCGGGTAATCTCCAAATTGCGCAGCGTCGACGCATCTAGCAGAAGATATTGCTGCTGCGTCTGTTCCGCCAACCGATTGATATGGGCTAAATTAGTTTTAACGGTCTCATGCAAGTAGCATAAAAGATGCTCCACTGTTTGACCGGCTTCCTTGTCGTCCGGTTGCTCCTCTGGCGCAAAATGTTGTTTTACAAAAGACGCAGCCTCCGGCGCGAACGCCCGCTGCTCCGGGCGGCAATTCAAGCGATCCTGCGAAAAATCGTCCAATTCCGTCCAATAGCTTAAATGCCCGGATACAATAATCTCTTTAGGCTGCAGACGATACAAGGCATCCCATAAAAGCGGCTTTTCCCCTTCACCGTCCATGACACTCCAAAAACATTCTCCGGTAGACAAATCCGCCGCCGCCAGATACACTCGCCCATTTTCCCCTTCTCGAACAAGAGCCAAATAGTGGTTGCTTTTTTCGCTCAAGGACACTTCTCCTAAAAAAGTCCCCGGCGTCACAATGCGCACCACTTCCCGCCGCACCAGCCCTTTGACCTGTTTGGGATCCTCAACCTGCTCGCAAATGGCCACCTTGTAGCCTTTTTGCACCAACCGCGATAAATAGTTTTCCGCCGCATGATAGGGAATGCCGCACATAGGAATACGTTTCCCTTGTCCGCCTTCCCGCGAAGTCAAGGTGATTTCCAGCTCGCGCGAGGCCAGTTCCGCATCTTCAAAAAACATCTCATAAAAATCGCCTAAACGAAAAAAAAGAATTTCCTGCGAGTGACGGCTTTTTACTTCCCTATATTGTTCCAGCATCGGCGTATAGGCTGTCGCCATAACCGGTTCCCCCTTTGGTTACACTGATTCCCCTTTGAGAATCCATGTCTGCGCTTTGGTAATACGAACCTGAATCAAATCCCCTGGCTTTTGTCCTTCCTGATGCGGCCACAGTACCAACTTGTTGCCGCGGGTACGACCAGCCCAATGCTTGGAATTGGTTTTGCTGGGCCCTTCTATAAGAATATCCTGACAAGTATGAAGCAATTTTTCATTGCAAGCCAAAGCTACTTTTTCCTGCAAAGTAAGCAATCGCTGCAAGCGCTCCTTCTTCACAGCCAAAGGCACTTGCTCCTTCATTTCAGCAGCCGGCGTTCCTGAACGGCTGGAATATAAGAAGGTATACGAAGCGTCAAAACCAACCTCTTCCACTAATGCTAAGGTATCAGCAAACATTTCTTCGGTCTCTCCAGGAAAACCAACGATCAGATCGGTCGTTAAAACTGCGTCAGGCACAGCAGCTCTCACTTTCCGCACAAGCTCCAGATACTCTTCACGCGTATATCCTCGATTCATCTGCCGCAAAATTTCATTGTTTCCCGCTTGAATAGGCAGGTGAAAATGCGTAGTAATATGTTTGCTTTTTGCTACAGCCGCAATGACCGCATCATCCATATCGCGCGGGTGCGATGTCATATAACGAATGCGCAGCAAACCGGGAATATCATCCAACGCCTGCAGCAGCGCCGCAAAGGTATTGGACGTCCCTTTGCCGTAAGAGTTCACATTCTGTCCCAGCAGGGTGATTTCCTGATAGCCTTCGGCCTCCAGTCCCCGTACCTCTTCCACAATATCAGCTAGCTCCCGGCTGCGCTCCCGCCCCCGAACGTACGGAACAATGCAATAGGTGCAAAAATTATTGCACCCAAACATAATCGGCACCCAAGCGGCTACGCCGCTTTTGCGCACCACCGGCATTTCTTCAACAATTTGCGTTTCCGCTTCTGCCAGCACCGACCTCTCGCCGGTACGTTGTTCCCCCAGCCATGCCGCCAAATGGTGGATCATATTAGTTCCCATAACCAAATCCACGTGAGACGCTTTGCGCAAAAGGCGCTCTTGGTCCTTTTGCGCCATGCAGCCTGTAATGATAATACGTATATGGGGGCGCTCTTGTTTATGGCGCTTTAATTCGCCAATTTTCCCGTATATCTTTTTCTCGGCGCTTTCCCGCACACAGCACGTATTGATGACAATTACGTCCGCTTCTTCCAGATTATCTGTCGCCAGATACCCCTGGGAAGCCAGCTGTCCGGCCATTTTCTCCGAGTCATTCTCATTCATTTGGCATCCGTAGGTCAAAATGCAATAGAAACCGTTCATGGCAACTCCTTTACGTACCCGTTAATACTAAAAGTCTATCTTTTTTATTATAGCCGCAAATCTCCTCGCTGTAAAAGCGTCAATAGAAAAAACGCTTTCCCTAGGGCCTTTGACAGGCCTCAAGAAAGCGTCCTTATATTCTACTTCTTTTTGTTCAGAGCCATGCGCAGGCCCATGCAAATGACAAATACGCCAAAAAAACGACGCAGCGTCTCAGGTGGAATGCTTTGCACCAAGCCGGAGCTGCCTAAAGCGCCGAAAGCCGCTCCGAGAGCCAGCCAAAAAGCCACCTTGTATCTGACAATTCCTTGGCGATGAAAACGCCACAAACCAGTCAAGGCGGTCGGAATGATGACCAGAAGCGAAATACCTTGCGCCGCATGCTGCGGAATACCCATGAGAAACACCATCATCGGCACCAAGATCATGCCGCCTCCAACGCCCATAAGGCCGCTTAAAATACCAGCCAATACCCCTGCTAAGACAATAACCGCCAACGCTTCCATCAGCCGCCCACCACCATTCGCAGGCCCACAAGCGCCAAAAATACGCCAAACATGCGTTTAAGCTGCGCTGCAGGTATCTTAGACATCCAGCGAGAGCCCACAGCGGCGCCGACGACACTGCCTGCCGTCAACATGGCAGCAACACTAAAATCCAGTTGGCCGTGCAAACCATAGACGAGGGCGCTAGCAGCCGCAGTCGGAATGATCACCGCCAGAGACGTAGCGTGAGCCTCGTGTTGAGATAAACCAAGAAGAGATACCATAACAGGTACCAGCACTATGCCGCCGCCAATGCCGAGCATCCCGCTCAGTACGCCAGCCAGCACTCCGTAAAGTACAATGCGTCCTGTGGACACTTCCATTTTCTCAGCCTCGCTTTTCTTGGATAATCAATCCATGCTCAAGCTGCGCACCACCAAATTGACCTCAAAAACCGTCATGCCTGTTGTATATTCGACAGCTTCCCGAATACGCCGTTGCACCGTTGGCAATTCTTGAGAAATTACCGTCCCAAAGCGCACCACCAAATCCGCAGTAATTTGGACTCCCTTGTCCTTTACCTTGCGAATTTGCACCTTCCCCACTTTGGCAATAAAATCTGTGTCCAGAGCTTCTTTCTGTGTTACCGCCACCAGAACGTCATCAGCAATCAGCAGCTTGCCATAATAGCTGAACGTAGGACGGACAATGGATTTTTCGCCCAGCTTGCGCCGCGTCGCCGAAGAACGGCGGCTGAAAATTTCCAATGAATCCACCAAATAGCCTGAAAAATGGGGTTTTAACTCGATTGTCGGCACGGGAATAATATGTTTCCCCTCCCGCAGCCTGGCTTTACGAGCTTTAGCAATTTCCGTCGGACTGGCAATTTCTTCAATACGAATAATTTTTTGAATAGGCGGGAGTTTGAGAATTCTAACAATTTTTTCCACCATGCCATCGGAAGTTCCCAGCACTAAAATACGCTGCGGCTTGACCCTTTCAATCGCTTCTCTTACTTCGGCGGCATGCTCCGGATCCGTAAAAATAGCCCGGCGTACCGCGCCAATCTTATTGGGCTCCTTTTTAGCCGATTTACCGGCAATAATTTTACTGTCCTTAATGAACAAACCATCATCAATCAAGGCATCTGCAGCCTGTTCATGCGCGACAATCAAGGCCCGATGACTCTTACCAGTACCACTTGGCCCAACGAATGCAAACACGTCCATAGCATGCCTCCTTTCATAAAATCCTCTGTTTCTATCACCTTACTGGAAACTCCCTCGCTTTGTCAAGGGCGACCGAACTTACAGTTTGCGCTTTTCCATGGCCAGCTGCAATTCCAAGACTATCGTATCTGGCGCCTGAAATACGCCCAGCATTTCCGGAAACCTTCCGGGAATTGCGTGAAAATCAGACCCTCCTGTAGCCAGAATTCCGGCTGCCTGCGTCCAAGCAAGGTATTCTTGTTGCTGCTGCTTTGTATGCATCGGATGGAATACCTCCAGACCTTCTGCGCCGGCGGCCAACACTTTTTTCACAACCTGGTCGTCTCCCGCCAGTCCGGGATGCGCCATCACCGCTACGCCGCCTGCCCCTTGAATCAACTCGATTACCTCAGGATATTTCAGACGGCGATGCGGCACATAAGCCGGCCCATTTTTATGCAAAAGTGCGTGAAACACTTCCCCTACAGTAGCAAAGGCGCCCATAGCCACCAAGGCTCTTGCTACATGCGGCCTGCCGATAGAGCCGCCCCCCGCCTGA
Source organism: uncultured Anaeromusa sp. (assembly GCF_963668665.1). Taxonomy (NCBI): domain Bacteria; kingdom Bacillati; phylum Bacillota; class Negativicutes; order Selenomonadales; family Sporomusaceae; genus Anaeromusa; species uncultured Anaeromusa sp. The sequence continues at coordinate 721,772 of NZ_OY764902.1, forward strand.
GCCGCCACATCCTCCAGCTTCAAAAAATAGCCAAGTCCTCTTAGTTTGTCCACCATTTCTCCCGCTCTATTTTGACGGCTTTGCGCCAGCAAGGCCAATTCCTTCTGAAAAAAAGGCCGCCGCCAATCCATGCCATAACCTAGAACATGCACTTCATGACCTGGAATGTCGGTACTAAATTCAATGCCCGGAACAAATTGCAGCCCTTCGGGCCAGGCAAATGCTTCCGCTTCCTCCAGCGCCCGCGTAGTATCATGGTCGGTAATAGAAACCATCTTCAGTTCAGTTGCAACAGCCGCCTCATAGACTTGCAGCGCTGTCCACCGTCCATCCGAAGCCAGCGTATGAATATGCAGATCTACACTCATAACCGCACCAAACTTTTGGCGATTTCCAGCAGCGTAAGCACCCCAGCGCCGCTGCCTCCTTTCACCCAAGCCCCCGAAGTCTTAAGCAGTGTCGCTGTACCAGCGATATCCAAATGCGCCCAAGGCGTTTCCTTGGCAAAAGCGCCGATGAAAAGACCTCCCGTAATCATGCCGCCATAGCGGCCTCCAGTATTTTTCAAATCCGCGATATCGCTTTTCAATAATTCTGCATATTCTTCGTCATGCGGCATCAGCCAAGTTTTCTCCCCTGCTTGCTCGCTAGCTGCCACAATCAAATCGGTCCAAGCTGAATCATTGCCCAAAAGACCGCTGCGCACTCGACCCAAAGCCACCATGCAAGCGCCGGTAAGAGTAGCTACATCAATAATGCGCTGCGCTCCTTCGTGCCGGGCGTAAGCCACAGCATCCGCCAAAATAAGGCGCCCTTCCGCATCGGTGTTAATCACTTCAATGGTCTGTCCGTCCATGGCGGTTACGATATCTCCCGGTTTCAGGGCTTTACCGGAAGGCATATTTTCCGCACAAGGAAGCACTGCCAAAAGATTCACTGGCAAGTTTAAAGCAGCAATTGCATCCATCGCCGCCAACACGGCAGCCGCCCCGGACATGTCATCTTTCATCTCCTGCATGCCATCGCCCGGCTTCAAGCTGATGCCGCCACTGTCAAAGGTAATGCCTTTGCCTACAAAAGCGGCATCCCAAGGCTTGCCTTTAACCCCGCCGCAATAGCGCAGTACAATAAGCCGCGGCGGCGCCTCGCTGCCTTGAGCCACGGCGCTCAACGCCCCCATGCCGGCAGCTTTTATCCGCGCAGCGTCCCAAACATCTACATCCATGCCATGCAGCGTCGCCAAACGCTGAGCTTCTTCCGCCATCTTTTCCGGTGTCATAACCGCCGCCGGCTGATTGACCCAGTTTCTGGCTTGCAGCACGGCTTCCGCCGTTACAATAGCGTTTTGCATCGCCTGTTCTAACGATGGCGTTATTGCCTGCCGGGTCTGAAAAAATAGTTTTTGCAGCACCGTTTCTTTCTTTTTACTCTTATAGCAGTCGAAACGGTATCCTCCCAGTATAGCTCCCAAAGCTGCTTCATAGGCGCTCTCTTCCAGCGGCAAATCCAATTCATCAAAAAGAAAAATGCTTTGAGAGACTTTGGCTTTTTCCAGCGCGCGTACGGCCTGGCCCAAACAAAAACGAACCCCTTGGACAGCTAGCTTCTCGCGCTTGCCAAATTGCAGCAAAAAAAGATCAGGCAAATCATCTTGGCAGGAACGGAGCAGAAAGGTATCTCCCTTGTCATTACAGCAGACTTCCTGTCCTAGCCAAGCGCTCAAACGTCCCTGCAGCTGCGCATCTACTTTCTTGCCTTCTTCTCCCAGAAAATTTTCTCCCTGAAAGACCGGTAAAACCACCGCAGCTCCTTTTGCCGTATTCTTTCCAAGCCACTCTATTTTCATCGTCATACACCTCTTATAAAAAATAAGAAACCTGTTCAGCGAATGAACAGGTTTTCTCTGAACTCTGTTTCAGCGCGGCTCTACAATCAACTTCATTGCAGTCCGCTCTTCCCCTTCAATCAGAATATCTGTGAAGGCCGGGATGCAAATTAAATCAACTCCATGAGGAGCGACAAATCCTCTGGCTATGGCAACCGCTTTGACAGCCTGGTTCAAGGCTCCTGCGCCAATCGCCTGCATTTCCGCGCCGCCGCGTTCGCGCAATACCCCTGCCAGCGCCCCTGCGACCGAATTAGGATTCGATTTTGCTGATACTTTTAAAACTTCCATTTCCGTTGACCTCCTTTGTCGTATAAAGCCTCGATGTTCGGTACACATAAAGGAGGTATTCGGTTTTAGAAAGAAAAATCCTTTTTCTTACAGAAAAAAATTCAAACAATTTTAACAAGCGCAAATTATAAGGCTTTCTGAATGCGCCGAAATTCATGAACGCATTTCCGCCGCAAATCAAAGTCAACATAAAGGGCACATAAAGACGCCGCCCCAGAGGCCACTTCAAAACGCACTGGCAAACCAGTCAGAAACTTCTGCAGCACAATGTCCTTATCCATGCCAAGGATGGAATTATCCGCCCCAGTCATGCCCAAATCGCTTAAATAAACGGTACCTTGGGGCAGGACCTGCTCATCCGCAGTCTGTACATGGGTATGCGTTCCTACCACGCAAGCTACACGCCCGTCTAAGTGATAACCTAAGGCTTTTTTCTCCGAAGTCGCTTCCGCATGCATTTCCACAACAATCAAATCCGCCTTGCTGCCAATCTGGCGCAAGATCTCGTCAGCCGCTCGAAACGGACAGTCCACAGGCGGCATATACACCCTGCCTGCTAAGTTCACAACGGCAATACGAGCAAAGGGAGTTTCAAACACCCCCCAGCCCCTCCCGGGAGTCCCGGACGGATAGTTGGCAGGGCGCAAAAGACGCGGCTCCGCATCAATGCATTTGAAAATATCCCGCTTATCCCAGATATGGTTGCCGCTTGTTACCACGTCAACGCCTTGCTGTAAAAACTCCTGCAAAATGTCAGGAGTCAAGCCTACGCCGCCTGCGGCGTTTTCCCCGTTAGCAATGACAAAATCCAAATCCAGTTCGCGCCGCAGCTCGGGAATCAAAGTCTGCGCCGCCTGTCGTCCCGGACGACCGCAAATATCACCAACAAAGAGAACTTTCAAAACGGCCTCCTCACTGCGTATATACCAACACGCGTCCCTCTTCCCGAATACCGATCAAGGTTTGCGGCGGTAAGCGGCGGATGCTTTGAAATAAACCATCTAAATACTCTTCATCTCCGGGTATTTCCTCCGTTCCCGGAGGCAGCTCCGCCTGATAATCTACCACTAACGCGGCTCCCAACTGATCCTTCAGCACTTCCACCAACACGGAAATTTCGCCGCGCGACAAGCTGTTCAGATCTCGCACTATCGTCAAAAAAGTCACGCCTTCATGAAAAGAGTATTCAAATTCCATCGCGTCATACACATACCCCTCCAACAAATGATAGGCGGTTGCGCTTTCAAACAGCAGTTCTCCCAGCGAACGCGCGCGTTCTTCCTCCAAGGTTTCTTGTACAAAGAAAGTCAAGTGAAGAACTCGTTCTTCCGCCCCCAACTCCAGATAGCCGATTTCCGGATACCGCGTCAAAATAGCAAACAATAGATTGACGCCTTCTGGAAATGCTTCTTCCTGCATTACTTTACTCATAATTCTCCCCCTTGCTGCAGCGCTATGCACGCCTTGCAGCCAATCAAAGCAGAAGGAAAAGAAACGACCTTAAACAAGGTCGTTTCTTTTCGTTATTTTGCGTATTCAACAGCGCGAACTTCTCGGATTACCGTTACTTTAATCTGTCCCGGATATTCCAGTTCATTCTCAATCCGTTTAACAATATCCCGTACCAAGCGAACCGACGCTAAATCGTCAATTTTTTCAGGTTTGACCATAATGCGCACTTCGCGGCCTGCCTGAATGGCAAAGGATTTTTCTACGCCTTCAAAGGACTCGGCGATTTCTTCCAACCGGCTCAAACGCTTCAAATAGCTTTCCAAGCTTTCCCTGCGGGCGCCCGGACGAGCTGCCGAAATGGCATCTGCCGCCGCCACAAGTACTGCTTGCACTGTCCGCGGCTCTTCATCGCCATGATGCGCCAAGATGGAGTTAACAACTTCCGGCGACTCACGAAATTTCTTCGCCAAATCACCGCCAATGGTAACATGGGACCCTTCCATTTCATGGTCCACTGCTTTTCCTAGATCATGGAGCAAACCGGCCCGTTTCGCCAGCATAACATCCACACCCAGCTCAGCAGCCATAACGCCGGCCAAGTGAGATACTTCAATAGAATGTTTAAGAACATTCTGTCCATAGCTGGTGCGATATTTCAAACGGCCCAAAAGCCGAATGATTTCAGGATGCAAACCATGAACGCCGGTCTCAAAGGTAGCTTGTTCGCCGGCTTCTTTAATGCGCTGCTCAACTTCCTTCTGGGCTTTTTCTACCATTTCTTCAATCCGCGCCGGGTGAATACGGCCATCGGTAATTAGCTTTTCTAAAGCTAAGCGGGCAACTTCCCTGCGCACCGGATCAAAGCCGGAAAGAATAACCGCTTCCGGCGTGTCGTCAATAATCAAATCAATGCCTGTCAATGTTTCCAAGGTACGAATATTACGGCCTTCACGACCAATAATGCGACCCTTCATTTCATCATTCGGCAAGGCTACCACAGAAACTGTGGTTTCAGCAACATGATCGGCTGCACAGCGTTGAATCGCCGCAGACACGATTTCCCGCGCCTTCTTATCGGCTTCTTCTTTCGCCTGCTGCTCCAGTTCTTTGATCATAATAGCTGTTTCATGACGAATTTCTTCTTGTGCCCGAGCCAGCAACAACGTACGCGCCTCTTCCGATGACATGCCGGAAAGACGTTCCAATTCCGCCAACTGCTTTTCATAGACCGCATTAATTTTTTCCTGGGCGCGCTCTACTTCGCCTTCCTTACGGCCTAAAACTTCTTCCTTTTTTTCCACAGCATCCATTTTTCGATCCAGATTTTCTTCTTTCTGAACCAAACGACGTTCCAGACGCTGCAATTCGCCACGACGTTCTTTGCCTTCACGTTCCATTTCCACGCGCAAACGGTGAATTTCCTCTTTGGCTTCCACCAAAGCTTCCTTTTTTCGCGCTTCTCCGGTCCGCTCGGCTTCTTCTACAATTTTCCGCGCCGCTTCCTCTGCGGAGGCAATCTTGGCTTCTGCGGTACTTTTTCGAATCCAATATCCCGCTCCGACTCCGACTGCTCCCATGACAACGGCTGCTGCAATTACTTCGATAATAACTCGACACCTCCTTTTTTTATAAGTACTTCATATGGCTCTAGTTCATCTGTAGTACGGCATCGTTCTCCATGCCGAGACGCATCACGAGACCTCTTGTTATGCATAAAGGAAAAGCCGAGCTATCACTCGGCTTTTGCATCAACAAACCTAAGCATCCCCCCGACATCTCGGCAAGGAAATGACCGTATGGATGTTGTCAACCTCTGGCGAGTTAACGATTTTATTTTACTTGGTTTTTACAATAGTGTCAAGAAGACGCCCCGTTGTCCGCCAAGTACAAAGCCACTGTTCGCCGCGCCACAGCCGCCGAAAATCCTCTTTGCCATAAAAAACGCAGTAAACGTTGTTCTTCTTCACCGCCGGAACGAAAACGTCTTTGTAATAGCCGCAAAGCCCTTTCCTCTTCGCTAGGCAGCTCGTCCTCCTGCGCCTCCCAGGCTTCTGCTACATCCTCTCCGGCAAAGCCCTTTTGTCGGAGAATCTGCTCAATGCGCAAGCGCCCGTAGCGTCCTTCCTGCACTTTCAGCAGCACTTGGCGTTTACAAAGGCGCTGATCGTTCAGGTAATTCCACTGTTCCAATTGTGCTAACGCTTCCTGCAACGCTTCTTCCGCCGCTCCCTTACGCCGCAATTTTTCCGCCAATTCCTGTTTGCTGTAAAAGCGGCGCTGCAACATCTGCAGCGCCGCTTTTACTACTTCACGGGACGTATTCATTCGTCATTCCCAGTTTCTTTCGCAGTTTTAGCTTCCTCCGCCTCTTCTGCCGGCAATTTGCTGCCAAGGAGTTTTTGCCGAATTTGCACTTCAATTTCATCTGCCACTGCCGGGTTTTCCTTGAAAAACTGTTTGATGTTTTCCCTTCCTTGTCCCAGCCGATTGCTTTGATACGAATACCAGGAACCGCTCTTTTCAAGAATGTCCAAATCGGTCGCCATATCCAAGATAATTCCTTCTCTAGATATGCCTTCGCCGTACACAATATCAAATTCCGCTTGCCTGAAAGGCGGCGCCACCTTGTTTTTTACAACTTTAACCCGGGTGCGATTGCCAATGATATCGTTGCCTTGTTTAACACTGTCAATGCGCCGCACGTCCAGACGAATGGTGGAGTAAAACTTCAACGCCCGACCGCCTGTCGTTGTTTCCGGATTGCCGAACATGACCCCTACTTTTTCTCGAATCTGGTTAATAAAAACCGCAGTACAACGAGATTTACTGATGGCGCCTGTCAATTTCCGCATGGCCTGCGACATCAAGCGCGCTTGAAGCCCCACATGGGAGTCGCCCATTTCGCCTTCAATTTCCGCTTTAGGAACCAACGCGGCCACCGAATCGATAACAATGATGTCAATAGCGGAACTGCGCACTAAAGCATCGGTAATTTCCAGCGCCTGTTCGCCATTATCCGGCTGTGAAATTAATAAGTTGTCAATGTCTACGCCCAGCTTACGGGAATATACTGGATCGAGCGCATGCTCGGCATCAACAAACGCGGCTACGCCGCCTAAACGCTGCGCCTCCGCAATCATATGTAACGCAACCGTAGTTTTACCAGACGACTCCGGTCCGTAAATCTCCACAACACGCCCCCGCGGCACACCGCCAACGCCCAGGGCGACATCCAAGGACAATGCGCCTGATGGAATTACTTCTACGTTCATCTTCGCGGCGGCCTCGCCAAGCTTCATAATCGAGCCTTTGCCGAAATCTTTTTCAATCTGCTTGACTGCCTGCTCTAACGCCCGCATCTTTTCCGCATTCTGTCGCTCCATTGTTCTGCCCCCTTCATTTTTCCTCTTTTATTTTACCAAACAAAGGTTCGGAAAGTCAAGGAGAGGCTGCAAGAAAAAGCTGCTGTGTGATCTTTTGAAAGGGATAAAGGATTGAACAAGAGAATCGGAGTCACGGGAGGGTGCGACTGAGGCTACGGCGGCCGTGATTGTATTTGAGACTTTTATTGGAGCAAGACGGTCCGCAGGACGCAAAAGCAGGGTAAGGAGGATGACAGTTTCGCCTGTTTGAGCGCAGCGAGTTAAGAAAGGTTCTATAATAAATGTTGGGGTAAGCACGCGAAAGCATGTTTACCCCAACATTTATTTGCACAAAAAACGAGCATAAAGTAAATAACTCAAATACAATTAAAGTTGCTACACACTAATCGAAAGGAGTTATTCATTTATGCTCGATATTCAGTGTACTACATTTCTCTTAAACTTAGAAGAGGCCTATATAATTGATTCTACAGCTACGACTCTTACGATTGAAATGCCTCGCAAAGCCCACATATGCCCTGTTTGTAAACAGCGCACTGATAAAATCCACGATTATCGGTTGCAAAAGGTGAAACACATTCCCTTGCTGCATAAATCTTACGAACTGTTTTTTCGCAAGCGCCGCTATTATTGCCCTCATTGCACGAAGCGCTTTGCGGAAACTGTTCCTTTTCTTGGCAAATTTCAGCGTATGAGCCACTTGCTAAAACAATTTGTCATCTCGCAGTTTTCCAATATGAAATCCGCCACTGAAATTGCTAGGCAGGCCCATATTTCCGTCACTACCGCGTTGCGCCTTTTCGATCATGTTTCCTATCCTAAACCACTGCTGCCAGAGGTACTGGCGATTGACGAGTTTAAAGGAAATGCTGCAAAAGAGAAATTTCAATGCATTTTGGCGAATCCCAAAACGAAAACCACCTTGGATATTTTAAAAAATCGCAAATCCGAAGACCTTTATGAATACTTTACTGAGTTTCCCTTGGAGCAGCGCCAGAACGTTCAACATGTGGTTATGGACCTTAGCAAGTTGTTCCGCAGCGTGGTAAAAACCAGCTTTCCGAATGCCCAAATTGTAGCCGATAAATTTCATGTTTGTCGACTTGCTAATTGGGCTATGGAAGCGGTGCGTAAAGACGTGCAAAAAGACTTTTCGGACCATCGCAGAAAGTATTTCAAGAAAAGTCGTTTCCTACTTCTGAAACGACATAAAAACCTAATAAAAGACGAGGATAAAGAACAACTCTCTTTGATGCTGCAAGTGTCTGAACGATTACGGCACGCCTATCGCTTAAAAGAACTTTTCTATGAAGCGATGGACAGCTCCGGCAGCAAAGAATATGCTTTGCGATTTCAGCGTTGGCAACAAGAGGTTTTACAGCATAATCTTCCTCAATTTACTCGATTGATGAATACCGTAATCGAATGGAAACAAGAAATTGTGGCCGCTCTTGAAACCGGATACAGCAACGGCTATATCGAAGGCTGCAACAACCGAACCAAAGTCTTAAAACGAACTTGCTATGGCCTGCGTAATTTTGAGCGAATGCGTAACCGTATCCTCTATCTTGCGGGTACTAAAAATAGATAGCAGCGAGAACTTGCATCCTCGCTGCCAACATTACTTTATGCTTTTACCCCAACCATTGACATAGAACCTTAAGAAACTGCCGCCTTCCCCTACTTTTACGAGGCGCGCGCAAATCTTGTCTCAAATACAGTTATGCCGCCGTTTAGACAGAAGCTCCCAGGCCTTGATAACCCTAGGTTTTTCAGCCGTAAAATAAAGGCTGCGGAAAACTCGAAAGTCTTCCGCAGCCTTTATACAACTAATGCTTATCGTTTTCCTTTGGCAGGCTCCACATTGACCTGGTAGCCTTTAATGGTGCCCTTATGCATGACCGCCATTACCCGTTCCGCCATATTCTGGGGCACTTCCACAAAAGTGAAACGGTCATAAATATTGATCATGCCAATGACCTTACCAGGAATATCGGCTTCCGTAGCAATCGCCCTTACAATGTCCTCAGGGCGAATATTCTGCGCACGGCCGACATTCAGGAAGAGCCGTACCATGCCCTCTGTATTTTCCATCATAACCGGTGTCTCTTCCACCAGCTTGAAGCCTTCTTGCGCCAGCTTCATGGCCGCTGCAGCGACATCGACCGCATCATGGCTTTCAGCCATTTCTTCAACAATGGAAATATACTCGTCAAGATTGCCGCGCGAAATCAAGGTGGCCAACCGCTCCTTAAGTGTTTCTTCATGACGCTTCAACACGTCGGAAGCACTAGGCACGGCCCGGCGTACCAACCGGCTGTGCGTCGCCCGCTCAATGCTCTTTAACTGGCGGAACTCGCGAGGATTGATAAAGGTCAGCGCCACACCGGTCCGGCCGGCACGTCCCGTACGTCCGATACGATGCACATAGGATTCGTGATCCTGCGGGATATCGTAATTAATAACATGAGTAATGTCGTCAATATCAATACCGCGCGCCGCCACATCGGTAGCCACCAAAATATCAAGCTTACCAATGCGGACCTGTTTCATAACGCGGTCACGCTGATTCTGGCTAAGATCGCCATGGAGACCGTCCACAAGATAGCCGCGTGTCTGCAAGGATGCCACCAAGTCATCCACACCTTTTTTGGTACGGCAGAAAACAATGCTTTTACCGGTTTCCTCCAGATCAAGCACCCGGCATAACGCCTCCAGCTTGTCTCTTGTTTCATAATAGAACTGTTCGATAGCCGGTACGGTAAGCTGCTCGCGGCTAATAGTCACAGTAAAGGGATCTTTCATATAGCGTTTGGCCAGCGAAGCAATAGCCGCAGGCATAGTAGCCGAGAAAAGCAGAGTTTGACGCGATTCTTCCGGCGTATGCGATAAAATTGACTCAATATCCTCGACAAAGCCCATGTCCAGCATTTCGTCCGCTTCATCCATTACGACCATCTGCACTTTATCTAAGCGCAATGTTTGGCGACGAATATGATCCAGCAGACGTCCCGGCGTACCAATTACAATTTGGGCGCCAGCGCGAATGGCGCGAATCTGCCGATCAATCGGCTGACCGCCGTATACCGGCAGCACGCGCACACGCTTGCCTTTGCCGATATTAGAAATTTCTTCGGCCACCTGAATCGCCAGCTCCCGTGTAGGAGTCAGCACCAATGCCTGTACAACCTTATCAGGCGTAACTTTTTCCACAAGGGGAATGCCAAAAGCGGCGGTCTTGCCTGTGCCGGTCTGGGCCTGACCAATAATGTCCTTGCCACCCAGCACATGAGGAATGGTCTCGCTCTGAATCGGCGAAGGCGCTTCAAAACCCATCGCGCTCAGCGCACTCAATACTTTTTTGCTAATTCCCAGTTCTTCAAAGTTTACGTTTTTTTCTTCCAAAATAAATTCCTCCTATTTTATAAACAAACAACTAATCAAGTCGTTTTTTCATCAGTGTCTTTTTTCGCCTCAAACTGGCGTAAATATCGTACCAGCAGCGCCAGCGCCCGAGCCGTCGCATGGCTGCGGATCTGTTGACGGCTTCCATAAAACCGTCCCTCTTCCTGCCAAATCCCCCATGGACCCACAACCGCCATGTGCACCAGACCAACAGGCTTGGCCTCACTACCTCCATCAGGACCGGCAATCCCCGTTGTGGCCAAAGCTACTTCAACGCCGCAGGCTTTGCGAGCGCCAATAGCCATAGCTTCCGCCGTCTGCACGCTCACCGCGCCAAAATCCCGCAGCAAGGATTCCGGCACTGCCAACAGTTCCTGCTTTACCCGGTTGTCGTAAGCGATAATGCCGCCTGTCAGATAAGCGGACGAGCCAGGCACATTGGCTATCCTAGCCGCCACCATGCCTGCTGTGCAGGATTCCGCCGTCGCCATCGTCCAGCCTTTTTTCAACATTTCTCGGCCAACAACTTCTTCCAAGGTCGCGTCGTCGTCGCTAATGACAGCATCACCCAGGCGTTCGCGAATCTGCGTACTCCAAGGCTCCATAAGCTGCAACGCCGCCTCTTCCGTTTCACCCTGCGCCGTAAGGCGCACGAACATTTCACCGCTGCGAGCCAGAAAGGCTAATGTTGGGTTTCCCTGAGACAAAACTAAATCCATCAGCTTTTCTTCCAACAAAGACTCTCCAATGCCTACGCACCGGAAAATACGTGAGCGGATGCACCCTAAGGCCGGGCGGTAATTCTTCAACCACGGCAGCACCTGCTGCTCCAACATAGCCTGCATCTCCACAGGCGGCCCAGGCAGATTGATCAACACGCCATTGGCGTGCTCCAATATGCTTCCAGGCGCCGTCCCGCAGCAATTAGGCAGGATAATTGCTCCCGCCGGCAGTTGCGCTTGACGCAGATTGCTTTCCGCCATAGGAAGCTTTCGCTGGCGAAAAAATTCCTGCAGCTGCGCCACGGTAGCCGCATCCTCAACCATTTCCAACCCCAACAGGGCCGCGGACACCTCTCGGGTAATGTCCCCTTGAGTTGGTCCCAAACCGCCTGTGGTAATCACCAGCTCGGCACGGGCCATTCCTTGCTTAAGCACTTCCTCCATCCGCAGCGGATTATCTCCCACCGTACTCTGATAATGTACGGTAATGCCCGCTTCATTTAACCGCTGGGCAATATAGGCTGCGTTGGAATTTACAATCTCGCCCAGAAGCAGTTCCGTACCTGTACTGATAATTTCCGCAATCACCGTGATCTCCCCTTTGCATGGTCCCAGGTTTTTTAGTCAACAATTTCCGCTACCAAATCATAACTGAATCCCTGCGCAATGCGCACTTTGAGGGAATCGCCCACTTTCAGCCCGTCTTGTCCAGATGTTTCTACGTAAATCTGTCCATCCACATCCGGCGCCTCTCGATAAGAACGAGCTAGAATCACCTCCGGACGCGTCTCATCCAGTCCGGTAACAATGACCTCCAGCTCCCGCCCCTCTAACGAGCGGTTTATTTCCTCTGAAATCTTACTTTGCAGCGCCATTAAACGATGATAGCGTTCCTGCTTCACCTCTTCTGGCACTTGTTCCGCCATGGTGCCAGCCGCAGTACCCTCTTCCTGTGAATACGTAAATACGCCTACATGGTCAAAGCGTGCGGTCTCCAGCCACTGCTCCAAAAAAGCAAATTGCTCTTCCGTTTCCCCGGGAAAACCGACGATAAAAGAAGTGCGCAGCACTACGTCCGGCATAGCCTGTCTGATTTTTTGCAGCAACAGGTCAATATCCGCCTGACGATCCCTGCGGTTCATGGCCTGCAAAACACCATCATGAATATGCTGCAGTGGCAGGTCCACATAACGGCATATCTTAGGTTCACTGGCCATGTAGGCAATAAGTTCGTCAGTAAAATAGCGGGGATAGCAATACAATAGACGAATCCATTCCACCCCGTCAATAACAGCCAGTTCCTTTAAAAGCGCCACCAAGTTAGGCTGCCCGTATAAATCCTTGCCATAGCTGGTGGTATCCTGCGCCACCAGATTGATTTCCCGCACTCCCTTTTGGGCCAAGTGCCTTACCTCTTCCACTACCGATTCAATCGGTCGGCTGCGAAAGGCGCCGCGCACACTGGGAATCACACAGTAGGTGCAGCAGTTGCTGCAGCCTTCGGCCACTTTAACATAAGCGCTATAAGAAGGCATCGTAGAAATACGGGGTGTTTTTTCGTCATAAAGAGTTGTCAGGCTGTCAATAAACAAGGCCCGGCGTCCCTCCAGAGCTGCAGCCACTGCCTCCTGGATTCTCCCCCAGGCAGCGGTTCCCAAAATAACATCCACTTCCGGCATTTCATCCAAAAGTTCCTGCTGATACCGCTGCCCCAAACAACCGGCCACAATAAGACCGCGGCAGCGTCCTGTTTTCTTAAATTCCGCCATCTGCAAAATTGTCTGCAACGATTCTTCTTTAGCGGCATCAATAAAGCCGCAGGTATTGACAACTAGAATATCGGCTTCCGCCGGATCATCAATCAGCTCGACGCCGCCATCCTGCAGCAAGCCGAGCATGACTTCCGTATCTACCAGATTTTTTACACAGCCTAAGCTCACAAAGCCGGCTTTGATCATTTCTTTTGTTCCTCCATTCGTATTCCGTTCCCTTCCGGGGCTTTCAGGCCCAAGCGAATATTCTGCAACCAGGCTTCCAATTGTTTTTGCCTCATTCCTTCAGGCAGCGCTTCGTCACGCAGTTCCCAAAGAACCGGCCGCGGAGTTTTTTGTATTTCCGGATTGGCAGGCAATGCCAATAGCGAAATAGCTTCCCTTTTTTGAGCGCACGCCGGAGACAACAGCCAGTCCAACATTTTTTTCGCTTCACTCTGCATGGGCCCGCCTTTAACTAAAGCGCCCCCTGTCAACATATAGGCTGTCCCATGTTCCGGCCAGACGAGTCGCACCGGAAATTGGTCTCGCACGTATTTTTCCGCCTCGCTGTAAGGAGTAATCGCCAAATCCGCTTCTCCCATACCGGCCATTCGAACCGGAGTTGATAAAAATTTGGCATACCTCACTACTTGGGGATGCAACTTAGCCAAATAGGCAAGACACTCTCGGCTGCCGTATACTTCGCTCAGTTGCTCCATTAACTGCGCAGGCGCCTCTGCCGCCAAAAAGTCGGTCATCGCCACACGCAGCTCATTTTGCTTCACAATATCTTCCCAATCATTGGGCACGCTTTTCCACTGTTTTGCCGCATCTCGGTTAACAACAAAGACATAGGGATCATACCACAGACCGACCCAAAAATCATCTTCATCTTTTAAGGAGTCGGAAACAAGGTCCGCCTCTTCCGACAAAAATTCCTGCAGCCGCTTTTCCTTTTTGGCTCGTAAAAGCGCCATGCGCTCTGTCAAAATAAAGCTGGCCTGCGGCGTCTGCTGTTCTTGCTGCAATTGCTTCAACAAGTCTGCGGAAGTGCTAAACGAGCGCACCTGCAGTTTTAACCCTTGTTTTTGCGCTTCCTCTGTCAAAAGGGACTGCACCGTCTCCGCAGGCAGTGTCGTATAGATCATTAGTTCCGGTAAAAACTCTTCTGTTTTTTCGTCCGCATGCCCTGATAGCAAAAGACTGCCCACAAAAGCAACCATCACCAGGCAAAGAGACAACAAAAAAATAGGAGCATATCGTCTCATGGATTTATTCCTCCAAAGCACCCCTGTCGCAATAGAATAAATATGGTACAATAATAGGCGAAACTTATTGATAGGAACCGGCGTTTCCGTCAAAGTTCCTTACACATCTAGGAGGGATTCACTTGGCTAAAGGTTCTTCTCCGTTACCGCCTCAAAAAAACACTCCTCATAAGAAAAAGCAGGCGGAACGAACTTCGCTTCTCTCTCGACTGATCCACCCCAAGCTAACTTTGCGTTTGGTTCTGATTGTCGTCTACTTCTTTCTTTACGGTCTCAGCAATCTTTTCAGTCTCTACGAAGCCGTTGCCGACCAGCAGGAACTGGCGACATTTTGGGTGTCTCTATGCTCTGCCCTGCTCTATCTGCCGGCTAGCGTAGGTATCGCTCAACTGTTTCCTTGGGGACGCAAGCTTTCCTTGATTATCTCCGCCCTAGCCATTATTCTCGCCGTACCTATTCTTTTCTTCTTCGGCGCCTATCTGGATGCCGGCTTGACTTTACTGCTTAATGCCATGATCTTTCGTTATCTCTTATCTGCGGAATGTCGGCTGCTTTTTGCCCGTTGATTTCGTGCAGAACTTTTGGCGGTTCTGCCGCCTTGGCGCACACCTGCGCCGCGATGACCGCCTTTGGCGCGAGTATCTTTATCTTGGCGCCCTGCCGGCGAAGCTTGCGCTTCTCCCGGCAGCGGCCGCAGCAGGCAACGGCTTTCATAGCCGATAAGGTCCTGCCGGCGCGCTTTAAGCAGCGCTTCATGCACCAAAGCCCGATTTTTCGGGTTACGAAACTGCAGCAACGCACGCTGCAGTTTTTTTTCATGTATGTCGCGGCAAACCTTCACGGCCTGGCCGGTCAAAGGATGCACACCGCTATAATACATGCAGGTAGATAAACTTCCTGGTGTCGGAATAAAATCCTGCACCTGTTCTGGATGATACCCTTGGTCGCGCAGAAATTCCGCCAATTCTACCGCTTCTGCCAGACCGCACCCGGGATGACTGGACATCAAATACGGCACTAGATACTGTTCCTTGCCCAACTCACGGTTTACGCGACGATACGCATCTTGAAAGCGCAAGTAGCAGTCTTTGCCCGATTTCCCCATAATCCGGGTAACCTTTGCCGCAACATGCTCCGGCGCCACCTTTAGTTGGCCGCTTACGTGATATTGGCACAATTCATGTAAAAATTCATCCCGATCCTTGGCTAACAACAAATAATCATAGCGAATGCCCGATCGAATGAAGACCTTCTTTATTCCAGAAACCTGTCGCAAGCTGCGCAGCAGCCGCAGGTAATCCTGATGGTCCGCTTGCAAATGCACGCAAGGTTCCGGCGAAAGACAGCTTTTGCCTCGACAAGCGCCTCGCTCCAACTGCGCCGCACACGCTGGCTGGCGAAAATTGGCGGTAGGGCCGCCTACATCATGAATATACCCCTTAAACTCGGGAAGGGTTGTCAAAAGACGTGCTTCCTGCAAAAGAGATTCATGGCTTCGGCTTTGAATAATACGCCCTTGATGCGAGGTAATGGCACAAAAAGCGCAGCCTCCAAAACAGCCGCGCTGACTAACCAAGCTGAACTGAACTTCTTCAATGGCCGGCACGCCGCCAGCTTGATCATACGCAGGATGCCACGTCCGCATGTACGGTAAATCATACACCGCATCCAGTTCTGCCGTCGTCAGCGGCATCGCCGGGGGATTTTGCACCAAAAACCCTCGTTCCTGTTCTTGCAGCAAGGTTTTGCCGCGAATAGGGTCCTGTTCCAAAAACTGCAAGCCTCCAGCTTTGGCAAAAGCTTTGGGGTCTTGCCGGCATTCTTTCCAAGAAGGCAGTTTCACAGCGTCCCAAACTTCTTCTTGCGATTCTACGATGAAACAGGTGCCAGGCACTTGGCGGATCTGCGCGATTGGAATCCCGCTTTCTAATTGCTTAGCGATCTCCAAAATCTGCCTCTCGCCCATGCCATAAATCAGAAGATCTGCATGACTATCCGCTAAAATGGAGCGGCGTAAGGCGTCCTCCCAGTAGTCATAGTGCACAAAACGTCGCAAACTAGCCTCAATGCCGCCAATAATTAAAGGAATATCTTTCCAGATTTCCCGAATACGGCTGCAATATACTAATATAGCTCGGTCCGGCCGAAAGCCGGCCTTGCCGCCCGGAGCGTAGCGGTCCTCGCTGCGCAACCGTTTAGCTGCTGTATATTTATTGAGCATAGAATCCAGGTTGCCTGCAGACACCAACACGCCAAGGCGCGGTTTGCCGAACTCCTTGAACGCGTTAACGCTGCGCCAATCCGGCTGCGCCAAAATAGCAACCCGATAGCCTTGTTTCTCCAGCCAGCGGCTGATAATCGCATGACCAAAGCTGGGATGGTCTACATAGGCATCGCCACTGATAAATAAAAAATCTACATAATCCCAGCCGCGCGCTTCCATATCGGCACGACAAACAGGAAGAAAGTTTTTTTCCATTTTAGCCTCTATTTCTTTTCAACACGAAAACATCTTGCTATTTTTTAACCGGCCCCTGCGATGTAAACTCGTATTCCACGACTTCCCCCGCTTTGCCTAAGGCGGCCTGCGGCGAACCGTTGAAAGTCAATTGGACCGCACCGGCATTTCCCAAGGTCAAGTGGACCGTTTTAGTTGCATCCCAGCGCAGCGTCTGCCCTTTTTGCGCCGTACCATTAAAAATCTTTTTGCCGTCCACAGAAACATCAACCCAACAATCCGCTTGGAATAAGGCCTGCAGATGAACGCCATCCTGTTTTACCGGCGTATTAGCTGCGCTGCTGGCTGTTGCATGGGACGCACCTCCAGCCATCGCAGGCTTCGAAACTGCAGACGGCTGCGCACCGCCGGCTGCCGGCGCAGAGGTTCCCGACCACCACCAATATCCCGCCACTAAAACCACTGCCACTGCCAACCCTGCCGCCCAGCCAAAAGACTTTTCGGCACGAACCGGGGCTGGAAAAGAAGCATTCTCCCTCAGCGGCGAGACTGAGCCGTTCTTCTCTTGAACAGGCTCTGCTTGCGTCTTGGCTTCCACTGGTTCCTGAGAAACCGTAATCTGCTGTTCTTGCTTGTATAATTCTACCATGACCGAACCATCCAAGCCAACAAAAGTAGCATAGTTGCGAATAAAACCTTTTAAATACACTTCTCCGGGCACCACTTCATAGTCGCCAGCCTCAATGGCTTGAATATAAAGAGCACGAATGCTCGTGCCTTTTTCCACGTCGGTAATCGAATATCCCCTCTGTTCCCTTGCTGCAGAAAGTTGCTGACCTACCGTTGCCATTGTGCTGTTACCTCCTCAGTGTTTCTAAATGAGCTGTCAACGTTGCTGCTGCAGCTTCAAAATCACTTGCATCCACACAAAACGCATACTCGTCTAACTCTGCCTTTTCATAGCCATATATAGGATCATAATACTCTTTGAGCAAAGTTTCAATAACGTTGGGAAAATCTCCTTGTTCCAATTGCTCCGTCCATTCCGCAATTTTCCGTTGGCCACACTGCTTCTGCAACCGTTGCATACTGGCAATCAAAGCTTTTACAGATGCTGCGTTGTCTTCTTGCACATATTCCTCGCATAGACGACTTACCCGCAAGGCAAGGGGCGTCTTTACCAGGACTTTATATCCCGCCTGCATCGCTTCATAAAGACATTCCGGCAAATACAAATTGCCTATTCGCTTGCTTTCGCACTCCACCACAAAATAATCGCCTTGGTTCACTCGCTCCAGCTCCGCCAGCAAAAGCGAGTCAAAGCTTTGCGCCGTGCAGCAGCCGCCTAGGCCCACATGGCCAAAAACAGAGCCCCGGTGATTGGCCAAGCGCTCTAAGTCCAGCACAGGCACGCCTAACCGCGCCAAATGGTACAGCAGCTGTGTTTTACCAGTACCAGTAGAACCGCATAAAACAACGGCCTTAGCTTGAACAGTAAAACCTTGCAGACGCTCTAAGACATAATTGCGATAAGCCTTGTAGCCGCCTTGCAACTGACGCGTACGAATCCCCATCATAGCCAGCACAGACACGACCGATCCGGATCGCATGCCGCCGCGCCAACAATAAATGACAATTTCTTTGCCCAAGGAGGCATATTCGCTGATGGTTCGTACCAAGCCGGGAAGCCGGGGCGCCACAATATCTAGTCCTCGACTTTTCGCGGTCTCCGGTCCTACTTGTTTGTACAAAGTGCCGATTTCCGCCCGTTCTTCGTTTTCAAATAACGGCAAGTTATAAGCCCCCGGAATGTGGCCTTTTGAAAATTCAGCAGGCGTGCGCATATCAATAAACAGAACCTGCTCCAGTGCTAAAGAGTCCTTTACCGAGATTGTTTCATGCAAATTCATCACCACATCTCAAATCCTTGTCAGTCCTTATGCGGTATCTCCTGACAGCATTTCCTTAGCCTGTTCATAGGTCATAAGAATATCTCTGGGCCGGCTCCCCATATTAGGACCGACAATCCGCATTTCTTCCATCATATCCATTAACCGGCCCGCGCGGCTATGACCTACGCGCAGTTTGCGCTGCAGCATGGACGCCGACGCCGTACCAGTTTCCAAAACCAAGCGAACCGCTTCCGGCAATAGTTCATCGTGCTGCAAATCCGCGGACATGACGCCTGACGTTTCGGCGCTAGCGGTCACTTCTTCATTATATTCCGGTTCTTCCTCTTGCTGTGACCGGACAAAGTCAAGGACCTTTTCAATATCGTCGTCGCCAAGAAAAGCGCCTTGCACTCGCTGCGGTTTTGCCATTCCTACAGGATACAGCAGCATGTCGCCTCGGCCAAGCAGTTTTTCCGCTCCCGGCATGTCCAAAATAGTCCGCGAATCAATCTGTGAAGATACGGAAAAGGAAATTCGCGAAGGAATATTCGCCTTAATCGTCCCAGTGATTACATCCACTGAAGGACGCTGCGTCGCCAAAATAAGATGCAGTCCCGCTGCACGGGCTTTTTGCGCCAAACGGCAAATAGCATCCTCAACATCTACAGGCGCCGCCATCATTAAATCAGCCAATTCATCAATAATAATTACAATATAGGGCAGCCTTTTGTCTTCCTCGACGCCGGCATTATAAGACGCCAAGTCCCTCACACGCGCCGTTGCCAAAACGGCGTAACGGCGTTCCATTTCCTGGACTGCCCAGTTAAGAGCGGCTGTGGCCTTTTTCGCATCCGTTACTACCGGCACCAGCAAATGCGGAATGCCGTTGTATTTTGACAGCTCCACAAATTTCGGATCTACCAAAATTAACTTCACTTCTTCCGGTCGCACGCGAAAAAGCAAACTGGCAATCATCGTGTTAATGCAGACGCTTTTCCCGGAACCGGTAGCTCCTGCCACCAACAAGTGGGGCATTTTCCCTAAATCAGCCAAAATAATCTGACCGGCAATATCTTTGCCTAAACCGACGGTCAACAAGGACGCCGCTTTTAGAAAGGACGTACTTTCAACAACTTCACAAAAAGCTACGCCCGTTACCTGACGGTTGGGAACTTCAATACCAACGGCGGCTTTGCCGGGAATGGGCGCTTCGATACGAACGCCTGTGGCCGCCAGCTTCAAGGCAATATCATCTGCCAAGGAAACGATTTTACTTACCTTTACTCCCGGCGCAGGCTCTATTTCATAGCGAGTAACCGCAGGCCCTTGAGTAATCTCTACAATACGCGCCGCCACATTAAAATCAGCCATGGTCTCTTCAAGAATTTTAGCATTTTCCTTCATTTCCTTTTGGCTGTTAGCACTCGTCGCAGCGCGCGGTTTGCGAATCAAATCCAATGGCGGCAGTTGATAGCCATGGGCAGACAACTCGCGCGGCGTAAACAACTCCAGCGGCGTTGCCTCTGCGCCACTGACGAAAGGCTCCGGTTCTTTACGCACCCGAACCGTCGTCCGCACCGGTTTTTCTTCGTTGCGTTCCTCTTGGAAAGCAGGTACGGAAGGCTTTTCCGCGGATTTTTCTGCCGGATCGGTAAGAACTGCGTGTTCCGAAGCAAAGCGCGCATCTCGTTCCTGATTATATAAAGCAACTCTCTGCTGCGCTTTTTCGTAAGTAGCCGCTACTTTTTCCTTTGCTTCCTGCAGTCCCGTATCTACTTTATCCTTAGCCACATGCATGGTCTTGCCTAAAGACCATGTCGTCGTCACCATAATCGTACACAAAAGCACAGCTATAATTAAAATTACAGCGCCATCGACGCCTACAAACTTACGTAATAAAAATAAGGCCATGCCCCCTAAAAGTCCGCCGCCTTCAGTCAGACTTTCCGGTAAAATCTCCCGCCCCGGCTGAATCAACAGATGGTGCACCAGCATTAAAAGCAGCCAATAGGATGCGATAAAGCCCACAAACCGCAGAGTAAAGCCGGCTTCCACCCGCAACCAGATATATCTGGCGCCTATTACTGCTACTAAAAGAGGGGGAACAAACGCGCCCAACCCGAAAAGATAGGTCTGCACCTTTTTCAAGGCTTGACCAAGAGACCCCACATTGAGCCCCGCTAAAGCACAAAGAGCTATGCCTGCGATTGCAACCAACAGGATGCCCCAAATTTCATACCGCATTTCCTTTGGCACCCCGGACAACAATTTACGCAACATACTCACCTCTACCATCGTACAATTCTACACAAGAAATTTTTTTCCTGTTCGTACAGTCAGCTTAGCCTTGAAAAGTGTGAAATAAGGACACAACCGCCAAGGCGCAAAGGACTAAAGTTACAAGAATGGCCAAAAAGATAAATCGTTTTTCTGCTAAGGACTCTGCAAAACGGCTCAAGGCATTCTCTCCTTTACCTAGAAAAATAGGAAACCTTGACACACCCCGCAAGGAGAATGCATGCCAAGGTTCCTTCTTCATTATACCTCCATAATGAGGGGTAAAATCATAGGACGACGGCGCGTTTTTTCATAAAGAAACTTGCCAATAGAATCTCTGACAGTCGACTTAATGGTTGCCCATTCCGTTCCGCCTGTCATATCGCAACGTTCCAAAGCCTGCAATACTTTTTCCCGAGCCGTCTCCATTAAAGCTTCCGACTCCCGGACATACACAAAACCGCGGGAAACAATATCCGGACCGGCAACAACCATACCCGATTGCTTATCAATGGTAATCACCACAATCAAAATACCGTCTTGAGAGAGCTGCCGACGATCCCGCAATACAATATTGCCGACATCGCCTACTCCCAAGCCGTCTACCATTACTTTCCCCGCCGTTACTTTTCCGGCCATCACGCCGCGATCTGGGCCAAATTCCAATACTTGGCCATTTTCTGCGACAAAAATGCGTTCTTTAGGCATGCCCATCTCCTGAGCCAACTGCGCATGCTTAATAAGATGCCGATATTCGCCATGCACAGGCACAAAAAATTTAGGACGAATCAAATTATGCAGCAGTTTCAATTCTTCTCTGCTGGCATGTCCTGACACATGAATGCCGGATGTGCGTTCATATACCACTTTGGCGCCTTGCCGAAACAGCAAGTCGATGGTGCGGGAAACCAGTTTTTCATTACCAGGAATGGGCGTAGCCGAAATGATAACCGTATCTCCAGGAACAATCTCCACTTGCCGATGGTCATTACTGGCCATACGCGTCAAAGCGGACATCGGTTCCCCCTGACTGCCGGTTGTAATAACAACAAGATCCGCTGCCGGATAGTTATTGATCTCATCAATGTCAATCAGCACATTCTCTGGAATATGCAAATACCCCAGTTCAATGGCGATATTGACAACATTCATCATGCTCCGTCCAAGTATCGCCACTTTGCGCCGATACTTAGCAGCTGTATCTATGGCCTGCTGAATCCGATGTACATTCGAGGAAAAAGTAGCAATTAGGATACGCCCCTTAGCGCTACGGAACTCTTCCTCAAAGGCAAGGCCCACCGTACGTTCGCTCAAAGTATGGCCGGGGCGCTCCGCATTGGTACTGTCCGCCAGCAAAACCAAGACTCCTTGATCTCCCAACTCTGCTAAGCGATGAAGGTCGGCCACATTGCCATCAACAGGAGTCTGATCAAACTTAAAATCCCCGCTATGCACAATGGTACCCACAGGAGTTTTGATGGAAATGCCCACTGCATCCGCAATGCTGTGGCACATACTAAAGAAGCCGATTTTAAATGGCCCCACTTGAATCTGTTCGCGGGGTTTTACCGGCACGAGCGACGCTGCAGACACATGCATTTCTTGCAAACGTCCTTCTAAAATCCCCAATGTCAGCCGGGTTCCGTACACCGGGACATTAAGTTCCTTGAGTACATAGGGCAGGGCGCCGATATGATCCTCATGGCCATGAGTCAAGATAATGGCGCGCACAAGGTTGCGGTTTTCCTGCAGATAGCTAATATCGGGAATGACAAGATCAATGCCGAGCATATCATCGTCAGGAAACATAAGCCCGCAATCGATCACAACAATATCGTCTCCGAAACGAATTACTGTCATATTCTTGCCAATTTCCCCCAAGCCGCCCAAGGGAATAATTTGCAATTTTTGTTTGGCCAAAAAAAGATACACCTCCTATTCTATAAATGGATACACGCCGTTCATCACGAGAAGAGCAATAAAGCAGCCGTTCCTTCTAGTCTTTTCCATTATAACGGAATTCTTCCGCTGATTCAACTATGGCGCCAAAAATGTCCTGACCGCAAAAGCCAGGACATTTTTGTAACATTTTTTAAAGGATGCGCCGCAGACCGGTTTTATCAATTAAGCCTTCAATCGACGTACATTGCCAATAATCAGCAGCACGCAAAAGAATGCCGGCGCAAGCCAGAGCATCGCTCTCCGCTTGATGATGCTGCAGCGGCAAATCCAAATAGTTTGCCACAGCAGCCAGGTTGTTTTTAGGCAGTTTCCATGTATGCCTGGATAATTCCAAGGTGCACACAAAGAAACTCTTCGCAGGCAGCGCCAAGCCATAGTGTTCCAACGAGGCTTGCAGCACAGAGCGGTCAAAACGAGCGTTATGCGCCACCAAGCAAGCCCCTTCCAAAAAAGGCTTCACTTCCGGCCAAATCTCCTTAAAGCTTGGACAATTCCGAACCGCCGCTGCGGTTATACCGTGGATGTCCGTAAAATCAGCACGGAAATAGTCCTGCGGCGGCCGAATCAGCCAATGATGCTTAGCTGTTATTTTTCCGCCCTTGACAATCGCCAGGCCCAAGGCGCAGGCGCTAGATGCATCTCGATTCGCAGTTTCAAAATCAATGGCTACAAACTCCACGTAGTACTTCCTTCCTTGAACGACTTAACCAAGCAACCCCACTGCCGTCAAACCCTGACGAATATGCAGCAGTTCCGCTTCACTCGGTTCCACCATAGGCAGTCGAAACTGTCCGCCCGGCAAGCCCAGCAAATTGACGGCCGTTTTCACCGGAATCGGGTTGGTCGTAATAAACATCAGTCGAAAAATTGGCAGCAGTTCACCATGAATCCGCATCGCCTCTTCCTTGTTCCCCGCATAAAAGGCGGCAATCATTTCTTGCATCCGCTCACCAACTAGGTGCGCGGCCACGCTGATAATTCCACAGCCGCCAACAGACAGCACCGGCAAGGTCAGGCTGTCATCGCCGCTGTACACCAAAAAATCCTCCGGCGTTTGCCGCACCACTTCCGCAATCTGCTCCAGATTGCCGCTTGCTTCCTTCAAGGCCGCTACATTGGAAAGTTTGGCCAGCCGCGCCACCGTAGCCGGCATAAGATTAGAGCCAGTGCGCCCAGGAACATTGTACAGCACTAAAGGCAAAGAAGTATTTTCCGCAATCGCCTTAAAATGCTGGTACATGCCTTCTTGAGGCGGCTTATTGTAGTAAGGCACGACCGCCATCGCACCGTGAATGCCTACTTTTTCCGCCGCCTGGGTTGCTGCAATAGAGACTTTCGTGTCATTGGAACCTGTGCCTCCAATAATGGTAGCCTGATCCCCCACCGCCTCTAAGACCGCTTCAAATAAGCGCAGCTTTTCGTCCAGCGTCATTGTAGCCGCTTCTCCCGTGCTGCCTGCGACAACCAAGCCGTCCGAACCATGAGAGATAAGATGCTTTGCGATTTTCGCCGCCGCTTTATAATCTACTGCGCCATCTTCATGAAAAGGAGTAATCATCGCCGTCAGTACATGTCCGAAGGTCCTCATGCTCTGTTCCTCCACTTCAGTCCGCTAAGGCAAATTTTTCATGCAAAGCGGTTACAGCTTCCACCATTTGCGTTCCTTGTACCAACACGGAAATGGAGGTTTGCGAATCAACCGTTTGCAAAATCATAATGTCATTTTCAGCTAACGCCTCTACGAAAGAAGCCATTACGCCAGGCACTTCTCCCATGCCGCCGCCGACTACGGAAACCATGGCGCAGTCCTCGCGCGTTTCTACCTGCAAACCAAGCTCCTGCAGATATCCTTGCGCCTTCTCCCGCATCGCATCAGCAACGGTAAACATAATTTGTCCGGGATGAACATTGATCAGATCTACGCTGATGCCATGCTGCGCCATCGCTTGGAATACCGTCTTGCTGGCCGTTCCAGTCTGCGCTGCATCCATGGCTACCTTTACGTGAGCAATATGAGCCAAATACGTCACGCCGCTGGCTACCCGGTCTGAAAGAGCTACTCCATCGGTGCATTCTTGGGTGACATGGGTAATCAGGGTCCCCGGATTATCGGAGAAAGTCGATTTGATCACCATCGGAATGTTCTTAGGCATAACCAGTTCCACCGCGCGGGGATGAATGACCTTCGCCCCTTGGTGCGCCAGCTGACAGACCTCTTCATAGCTAATGCATTCCAGCATTTTAGCCTGCTTAACAATCCTTGGGTCTGCGGTCATAATGCCGTCGACATCAGTGTAAATTTCTACCAGCTCTGCATCCAACGCCGCGCCAAAGGCAGCCGCGCTGGTATCACTGCCGCCGCGACCAATGGTGGTGATTTCACCATTGGCGCTCATGCCCTGAAAACCGCACACCACCGGCACAAAGCCAGCTTCCAGCTCACGACGCAGCCTGCAGGTGTCCACTTTTAAGATATGAGCGTTACAAAAATCCTCATTTGTCACCATGCCCGCCTGTCCGCCAGTAAGGGCTTTCGCCGGAACTCCCTCCGCCTGCAGCGTGCTTGTCATCACAATGGAGGAAATCAACTCGCCGCAATGCATAATCTGATCCAGTTCCCGAGGCGCTACCTCGGCATATACATCCTTAGCCAGCGCAATCAGCGTATCGGTTGCATAAGGCGCGCCCTTGCGCCCCATGGCGGATACGACGACTATCGGCGCATAGCCTTTTTCGAGAGCTTGCTGCACTTTGCGCACCACTTGTTGTCTAGATTCCGCCGTCGCCACCGAAGTACCGCCAAATTTTTGTATGATAATCCGCATAATAAATTCCTACACTCCTTTTGCTTAAAACATATCTTTGGCGACCATATATTCGGCAATTTGCAGCGCATTTAAAGCGGCGCCTTTGCGAATCTGATCTCCCACAACCCACAGATTAAGGCCGTGCTCTACCGAACGGTCCGGGCGAATACGACCAACGCGCACCTCATTTTCATTAGAGGTATATAAAGGCATCGGATACTCCATGTTTGCCGGATCATCCTGCACAATAACGCCAGGGAACGCAGCCAGCGCTTTACGCACTTCATCGACCGACACAGGCCCTTCAAACTCCAAATTAATTGATTCGGAGTGGCTGCGGTATACCGGGACGCGCACCGTCGTAGGAGAAATACCAATCGTGTAGTCACCCAAAATTTTGTGGGTTTCGTGGACCATTTTCATTTCTTCTTTGGTGTAGTCGTCTTCCACAAATACGTCAATATGAGGAATCAAATTAAAGGCAATGGGATAATGCTTGTCTAAACTGGCGCTAGGCAAAATATTCGCTACCATCTCGCGGCCTTCCAAACTGGCTTTCACCTGATCGTTCAATTCATCAATAGCTTCTTTGCCTGCCCCGGACACTGCTTGATACGTGGAAACTACAATGCGTTTGATTTTCGCCAAATCATAAATAGGCTTCAGCGCCATGACCATAATAATGGTCGAGCAGTTCGGATTGGCGATAATGCCTTTATGAGCGCTAATCGCCTGGGGATTTACCTCCGGTACCACCAAGGGCACTTCCGGGTCCATGCGGAAAGCGCTGGAGTTATCAATGACAACCGCGCCGCGTTTGACCGCTTCCGGCGCCAGCGTTTTACTAATGGAGCCGCCGGCGAAAAGAGCGATTTGTACGCCTTCAAAGGACTCCGGCGTAGCCTCCTCTACCGTATAGGTCTTGCCCATAAAGTCAATTTGCTTGCCTGCCGAACGTTTAGAGGCCAGCAGCTTCAATTCTGCAAAAGGAAATTTGCGTTCCTCAATCAACCGTAGAAATTCCTGCCCAACCGCTCCGGTAGCTCCTAAAATCGCCACATTGTACTTTTTCACGTTAGCAATCCCCTTTCCTTATTTCAAGGTTTTTAGATTTTCACTTCTTAATCCAGAATGTGCTCCAAGCCAACCACTACTCCCTGTAGGCTTTGCACCTTGCGGCAGGCAAATACCACGCCAGGCATAAAGGATTCACGCGAAATCGAATCATGGCGAATGCTCAAAGTCTGTCCCAAACCGCCGAAAATAACTTCTTGATGCGCCACGTAACCGGGGAGACGGACGCTATGAATGCGCATGCCGTCGAACTCAGATCCTCTGGCCCCAGGGAGGAGCTCTTTTTCATTCGGATGTCCCTGCGGCAAAGACTCTCTAACCTCTTTAATCAGCTGCGCCGTACGCAAGGCTGTTCCAGACGGCGCGTCCAGCTTCTGATCATGATGCATCTCAATAATTTCCACATGAGGCAAATATTTAGCTGCAGCTTTAGCCATTTTCATCATCAGCACGGCGCCAATAGCAAAGTTCGGAGCAATAAAGACTGGCGTATTTTGTTCCTGGCTTAAGGCCGTCAATTCCGCCAAATCCTCTTTGGACAAACCTGTTGTCCCCACTACCGGACATACCTTGTTTTGCAGCAATACCCGCAAATTATTCATCACCACCGCAGGGCTGGTAAATTCCACAACCACCTCCGGTTTCCGCTCTCTGAGCATCACCGCCAGTTCCCGATCCACCGGCAAGCCAATAGGGCCTTCTCCGGCTAAAAGACCAACATCCGCGCCAGCCGGCGCATTAGGGTCCGCAGCTCCCACCAGCTCTAAATCTTCTGCCGCCAAAACCGCCTTCAAAACTTCACGGCCCATTTTCCCATAAGCTCCACATACAGCTACTCGAATCACAATAATACCTCCCTATTATTCACCTAAAATTCTCGCAATAAAAAAACAAGCGGCCAGTAAGAAGAAAACTTCTCACCAACCGCCATGCAAACATGGAGCAAGGTTTTAGGATGCAAAATACTTCGCATCTACCTTGATGAGCTAGCTCTCCACCGGAAACCCGATGACAGTTCCGTACTTATTCAGCCCGAAACCAGCAGCTGCCACGGGGCGCGTCAGCCACTTCGGCGAAAAACCCTTTCCCTCCGGATCTGCAATGCCCGATCTCCCCGGAAGTACTTTTGTTTTTCGCACCTCTATTCATCCACAATATAAACTTTTGTCTATTGTATAATATAAACGCAAGCTATGTCAACTATTTTTCTCCAGTGCTGCCAAAACCGCCCTGGCGTGTCTGCGCCGCAGCTTGATCGTCGTCGCAAAGAAGATAGTTGTAAAAAATCCCCTGCGCTACCCGTTCTCCTTTTTGCAAGACCGCTTCAGTGCTGCCCATATTCAACAACGCCAGCAAAATATGGCCTTCATTATCCGGATTGTTATAGTAGTCTGCATCGACAATGCCTTGTCCATTTACAAGGCAAAGCTTCTGCTTTGTCGCCAATCCGGAACGTATATGCAGCCCCAAATATTCGCCAGCCGCCATATACGCCTTCAAGCCTGTCGGCACCAAAACTACTTCGCCAGGCGCGATGATCGTAGTCGTCGCGGCGGCCAAGTCATAGCCGGCGCTCCCCTGTGTTTTGCGCTGCGGCAAAGCAATATCATCCTTCTTATAAGCCGAAACCACTTCAAACCCCCGGTTTCTCACGCCATTTCCTCCTCGCTCCGATCTGCATATAAAAATGCCCTGTCTTCAAGCCCCTGCAATGGGCCCAGCACCGTCAAGCTAGACTGACGCCAATCCAGCCAAGCCGCAGCATTTTCTTTCATTTTTTCCACCGTAACCGCTTCAATCTTGGCAAGTACTTCCTCTAGCGGTACATGTCTCCCCAAGGAAATCTCCAGACGTCCCAAGCGCGACATACGGCTGCCAGAGCTCTCCAAACCAAGAAAAATTGAGCCCTTCAACTGCTCTTTCGCACGGTGCAGCTCACCCTCGCTCAAGCCTTTTTGCGCCATTTCCTGCACAATATCCTTAGCCAAACGCCACACCTCGGCTAGATTTGCCGGCCGCGTGCTGGCGTAAATGCTCAACAAGCCTGTATCGCTGTAACTGCTGCCGGAAGAATAGACCGAATAGGCCAAGCCTTTTTCTTCGCGAATGCGTTGAAATAAGCGGGAGCTGACGCCGCCGCCCAACACCTGACTCAATAGATGCTGACAGTATAACTCCGGATGCCGATAGGAAATGCCAGGAAAACTTAAGAATACATGCAACTGTTCTCCTTCTTTTTCCTTTAAGCAAGTATGGCGACAAAAAACAGGCGGCACTTTTTCCTGTACTGTAGCAGTCCGTTGCAAACCGCCAAAGTATTCCTGCGCCAACGCCACCACAGCCTGATGCTCCACATTGCCAGCAGCGGCAATCACTAAACGCTCCGGCGTGTATTGCTCTTCATAGTACGCCCGCAGATTTGCAGCCCGCATGGAGCTAAGCGTTTGCCGCGTACCTAAAATATTATGCCCCAACGGATGCTGCTTCCAGGTCTGTTCAATATGCAGGTCATGCGCCATTTCATCGGGAGCGTCTTCGTACATGCTTACTTCTTCCAAAATGACTTCCCGTTCTTTTTTCACATCTTCCGGCGCCAATTTGGGACGCAGCAACATCTCGCCTAAAATAGAAAACGCCAGCGGCAGATGCGTGTCTAACACCTTCATGTGGAAGCAAGTATGCTCTTTCCCTGTATAAGCGTTCAATTGGCCGCCCACAGCATCCACTTTTTCGGCAATTTCCTTAGCCGACAATTTCTCTGTTCCCTTAAACAGGAGATGCTCCAAAAAATGCGAAGCTCCGGCCATAGCCACTGGCTCATTGCGCGAACCGGAGGCAATCCAAACGCCCATGCTGGCTGAACGCAAATGCGGCAGCTGCTCCGTCACCACGCGAATACCGTTATTTAAAACCGTCTTTTGATACATCTAGGTTCCTCCCAAAGAAAGAGAAGCATAAACCGTGCGGTTTATGCTTCTTCCTGGCATATACTCTTAACAGCAAATTTTACCGGTGCTGCTCAGAATTTCCATGATGAGGCCTTCCGCCTGCGGGCTTAGGGGCTTCTTCGCCTCCGGCCAGGGGCGGCAAAAGCTCGCGACGCGAAAGATTGACTCTCCCCTGTCGGTCAATCTCCATTACCTTAACGGTAATGGCATCACCAATATTCACTACATCTTCCACCTTGCCTACGCGTTCGCGGGCCAGATGTGAAATATGCACAAGACCTTCTTTTCCAGGCAGAATTTCCACAAAAGCGCCGAAGTTCATAATCCGTGTAACGCGGCCCTCGTAAGTAGCGCCGACTTCCACGTCCATCGTCAAGTTTTCAATGATCTTCACGGCGCGTTGGCCTGCTTCCATATCCACCGCCGCAATTACGACGCGTCCATCATCTTCAATGTCGATTTTAACGCCGGTTTCATCAATGATTTTCTTGATGATTTTTCCGCCAGGTCCAATGACATCGCGGATCTTGTCCGGATGAATCTGCAGGGTAATCATGCGGGGCGCGTATTTCGACAGCTCTGTACGAGGAGCCGGCAATACTTCCAGCATCTTACCTAAAATATGCATGCGGCCACGTTGGGCCTGCGCCAGGGCGTCACGCAGAATGTCTTCGCTCAAACCGTCAACCTTGATGTCCATCTGAATGGCAGTAACGCCTTTTTCCGTACCGGCCACCTTGAAGTCCATGTCGCCTAAAGCATCTTCCAGACCTTGAATGTCCGTCAGAATGGAGTAATGATCCCCATCCTTAACAAGGCCCATGGCAACCCCGGATACAGGCGCCTGAATCGGCACGCCCGCATCCATCAAAGACAAGGTGCTGCCGCAAACACTAGCCATGGAGCTGGAGCCATTGGATTCCAGAATCTCTGAAACCAGACGGATGGTATAAGGGAATTCGTTTTCATCAGGCACAACGGCCACTAAGGCCCTCTCCGCTAAAGCGCCATGACCAATCTCACGCCGGCCGGGACTGCGCATAGGGCGGGTTTCCCCAACACTGTACGGCGGGAAGTTATAATGATGCATATAACGCTTGGAATCTTCTACGCCCAAGCCGTCAAGAATCTGCTCGTCCCCGAGGGCGCCTAAGGTCGTAATGGTCAGCGCCTGGGTTTGACCACGCGTAAACAAGGCAGAACCATGGGGCCGCGCCAAAAGGCCGGCTTCCACGCTAATGGGCCGCACTTCTTCCAGGCCGCGACCATCCGGACGCACCTTATCAACTGTGATCATTTTACGCACAATTTTCTTAAGGATTTTCTGAATAATATTTTTGATGTCCTTGCCATTTTCAGGATAAATTTCTGCAAAATGGCTGGCAATTTCCTTCTTGGCCGCCGAAGTAGCTTCGTCGCGCTGCAGCTTGTCTGGATTGGTTACCGCTGCTCGCAGCATTTCCGCGCCGAAGGCTTCTACTGCTGCCGCAATGTCTGCAGGCGGCTGATACAAAGATACTTCCCGTTTAGGTTTGCCAATTTCAGCAACAATTTTGTCCTGAAAAGCGATCAATTCCTTGATTACGCCGTGACCAAACAAAATAGCATCCAAAATAACAGACTCCGGCAGCTGCTGGGCCCCGGCTTCCACCATTAATACAGCATCGCGGGTACCGGCTACAGTCAGGTTCAAATCACTGCCTTCCTGCTGCTCCAAGGTCGGGTTAATCATGAACTCGCCGTCTTTGCGGCCTACGCGCACGCCGGCGATAGGGCCTTCAAAAGGAATATTGGAAATGCTCAACGCGCAAGAAGCGCCCAGCATCGCCGGAATATCCGGAGAATTGTTCTGATCTACCGACAGCACCGTAGCAATTACCTGTACGTCATTACGGAAGCCATCAGGAAACAGCGGGCGGATAGGACGATCAATCAAGCGGCTGGTTAAAACAGCGGCTTCGCTGGGACGTCCTTCGCGTTTAATAAACCCGCCGGGAATTTTACCTACTGAATACAATTTTTCTTCAAAATCCACGGTCAATGGGAAAAAATCAATTCCTTCCCGTGGTTCCGCCGATGCCGTGGCCGACACCAAAACGGCTGTCTCGCCATAGCGCACTAAGACGGACCCGCCAGCCTGCTTGGCCATTTTACCGGACTCGATAATTAACTCCCGTCCGGCTAATTGGGTCTGAAAAGAATGCATGCGCCAATTCCTCCTCTTATCTTTGCTCTTCATTATTTTGTACCTTGTACATTTCGACATGCAAAAGAACAATCCTTTTGCCAACCATGATTTATTCGCACTACAAGAATTTTTTTCATTTTAAGCGCGAAAAAAGCGGGTGGAAACCCGCTTTTCATTACTTTCTGAGATTCAGTTTCTGCAGGATGGTCCGGTAGCGGTCCAAATCCATGTTTTTTAAGTAATTCAACATGCTTCTGCGCTTACCAACCATTTTCAGCAAGCCGCGGCGAGAATGATGATCTTTTTTGTGTTCCTTTAAATGCTCGGTCAGGTAGATGATTCGGGAAGTCAAAATAGCAATTTGCACTTCCGGTGATCCGGTATCCTGTTCGTGCGTACGGAAGGATTCAATAAGTTCCTGTTTCTTTTCGTTCGTCAACATAGACGACACCTCCTGTTTTTTATAACCAATCCCCACTAGCCAAGACGCTCGTCGGAGTTTCGAGCATCCGCGCTATGGTTCCATGGCTTATTACGTGGGTAATTTTAGCATACACGCCAAGAAAAGTAAAGTGGCAACGCGCCATCGCAGTTACTTCACACTGTAGTTGACAAGGAAAGGCTCTCTTTAATAAAAAAGTCCGCTGCATTCTCGATATCCAGCTTAATTTGTGCAATCAACTTTTCCGCCCCGTCAAAACGCTGTTCCCCCCGCAAGCGGCCAAGAAATTCCACTTCCAAACTTTTCCCGTACAAATCACCATTAAATTGCAGCAAAAAAACTTCCAACCGGCGCTCCACTTCTGTAAAGGTAGGATTCGTTCCTACGTTAGCCACGCCAGCATAGTACGTTCCCTCTACACATACTTTCACAGCATAAACGCCGTTTTCCGGCACAGCCAGCAATGTTGGCAACTGCAGATTGGCCGTAGGAAAGCCAAGCAAGCGTCCACGTTTTTCACCATGAACCACAGGACCTTCCAACGAAAACGGCCGCCCCAATAAAAGACGGGCCTCTTCCATACGTCCTTCCAAAATACACTGGCGTATGGCGGTACTGCTAATCATTTCGCCGTCTTCCGTAACCTCTGGGTGAATGTGTACAGCAAAGCCATGCTCTGCCCCTGCTTGGCGCAGCATCTCAGGGTCGCCCTGACCGCGATGACCAAAGGAATAATTCGGTCCTACCACAATGGCTTCCGGCTGCAGCCTTTGGATCAGCAGTTCAACAAACTCAGCTGGCGACTGTTTCAACAGCTTTTTGGTAAAAGGAAGCAAAATCAACACATCTACGCCCAGCTCCTGCATCCACCGCTCTTTTTGCTGCAGTGTTCCCAATTGAGGCGGGCAACGACGCGGGTCTACAATAGACAAGGGGTGGTTGGCAAAAGTAAATACCACAGCTGTGCCATTTTTTTCTTTCGCCAGCTTTACCGCCGTTGTCACCAACGCCTGATGTCCACGATGCACGCCGTCAAAGGTGCCTAGGGCGACTACGACATGGGCGTATGGCGCCGTAAGGCCCTCTAGCTCATGTAATGTCTGCAAACCCATGCTCCCCCTCCGCCATTTGTTCTTTCTGCTGCGGCGCCGCCAACACTTTATGCGGCGCCAATTGCCAGAGAGTATCCTGCTGTTCAACGCGACCGATTCCCAGCAAGCTTTCATCCGCTCTCTCGCACACTCTTACAATCTCACTAGCCGCACAGTTCTGCTCCAGCCATTGTTTTTGCCCCAGACAAAAAGCCCGGCTTTGCCCTTCATCCAGCAATAGCTGCGGCAAATGGGCAATTGCCTTGGGAATAGGCTGTAGCAGCTCTTCTCGCATTTCTCGAATCTGGTCTAAAGAAACTGCGTCTTCCAACCGAAACTGACCAACGCGGGTACGGCATAACTCCGTCATGACTCCCAAACAGCCGACGGCTTTAGCTAAATCGGCGCAAAGCACCCGAATATAGGTTCCCTTGGAGCACACGATGCGCAAACGCGCTTTAACGCCGTCATAGGCCAACAGTTCTAAGGCGTGTATCGTAATTTGGCGCGCTGGCCGTTCCACCACTATACCTTGGCGCGCTAAATTGCACAGTTTTTTACCGTTAACTTTAAGCGCCGAGTGCATAGGCGGAATTTGCTCAATGACGCCTTCAAAAGCAGCGCAGGCCTTTTGGAGCGTCTCTTGCTCCGGCGGCGGCGCATCGCTTCTGGCCACAATTTGACCGTCCAAATCGCCGCTGTCCGTCTCGTAGCCAAATTCTACTACGGCCTCATATTCTTTGTCCGTATCGGTTATATATTCAATTAGTCGGGTCGCTTTGCCCACGGCAACCGGCAAAATGCCGGACGCTCCCGGGTCCAGCGTGCCCGCATGCCCAACTCTCCGTACGCCCAAAGCTCGTCGTACTACGGAAACTACATCATGCGAGGTCATCCCTACAGGTTTGTGAACATTCAAGAATCCTTCCGTAGTCACATTCCATCCGTCCCTAATATCTTCTTTACTTCTGACAGCACTTTTTGCCGCATATCTTCCGGTGAGTCGCCTGCCACACTGCAGCCAGCCGCTCGGGTGTGGCCGCCGCCGCCGAAGACTAAAGCCACTTGACTGACGTCAGCCCCTTTAGAACGTAAGCTAACCCGGGCATGTTGATCGTCTTGAAATTTAAAGAGCACTGCCACATCTACGCCGTCCAGCGTCCGGGGATAATTGATAAAACCTTCCGTACTATCAATGCGAGCGGCCATCTCCGGCGTTACCGTGATATAAGCCACTCGCCCTGACGCTGTTACTTCTAAAGTAGCCAGCACTTCGCGCAAAGCAACCACTTCGGCGTAAGGCCTGGTTTCCAGCGCCTCCGAAATTTCGGCAGGTTTAGCGCCTGCTTCCACCAAAAGCGCTGCCATGCGCAGCGTTTGCGGCGTCGTATTAGCATAACGGAAAAAACCGCAATCAGTGGCTATCGCCACATATAACGCCGTAGCCGCAGCCGCAGGCAAAGCGCATTGAAGCTCGCCTGCCAGCTGCGTGATAATTTCTCCGGTAGCAGCCGCTTTGACGTCCAAATAAAGTTCGTCAGCGTATTCCATGTTGGAAACATGATGATCAATATTCAGCAATGGCGCGTCCAGGTATTCGCCGACGCGGCCAATGCGCCCCTTGTCGCTGGCGTCAAGAACCACTAGCAAATCTCCGTCCAAACGCACGGAATTTTCCGGTAAGCGTTGAATTTTTTCCCACCCCGGCAAAAATCGATAGGCCGGCGGCACGTCATCATCCAGCCAAATTTGCGTTTTTTTTCCTAGGGTCTGTAATAATTCCGCCAAACCTAACAACGATCCTAAGCTGTCGCCGTCAGGGTGAACATGAGCGGTCAATACCGGATTTTGCGCCGCTAACAGTCTTTGCGCTGTTTCCTGCAGCGTCAACCGCTTCACGAGGAAACATCCCCCTTATTGGTACCGTCTTTTTCCAACTGCAGCAGCAGTTTTTGAATGTTGTTGCTGTAATCCAATGAACGATCCAAATGCAAAGACAGCTCCGGCGTACACCGCAAACGAATACGCTTGCCGATTTCGCTGCGCATAAAGCCCAACGCCCGATTCAACCCTTCCCAGGTAGCTGTTTTCTGCTCGTCACTGCCCATTAAGCTCAAAAAGATTTTTGCATGCCGCAAATCACGCGTCATTTCCACATCGGTAACCGTCACAAAGCCGACGCGCGGATCCTTTATATCCTTTTGAAT
The DNA here is from genome assembly GCF_963668665.1 of uncultured Anaeromusa sp. Taxonomy (NCBI): domain Bacteria; kingdom Bacillati; phylum Bacillota; class Negativicutes; order Selenomonadales; family Sporomusaceae; genus Anaeromusa; species uncultured Anaeromusa sp. The sequence continues at coordinate 757,278 of NZ_OY764902.1, forward strand.
GATTTGACTGACTTCCTGCTTAATGAATTCCTGAACCTTATCAATTCGCAATTGCCCCATCGTTTCACCTCCCGTTTACAGGCTCGTGGGACGTACTTCTTCCATCATAAAGGCTTCGATAATGTCGCCTTCCTTGATATCACGGAATTTCTCCACGGAAATACCGCATTCATAGCCCTGAGCCACTTCTTTAACATCATCCTTGAAGCGGCGCAACGCTTCAACGGTTCCTTCATGCAAGACAATCCCGTTACGAAGAATCCGTACTTGCGAAGAATTGGTAATCTTACCTTCCAATACATACGAACCGGCAACAACCGTTTTCGGCACGGAAATAACCATGCGAACTTCCGCTCGGCCCAAGATGACTTCTTTGTATTGTGACGCCAGCATCCCCGTCAAGGCTGCTTCTACATCGTTAATGGCGTCATAAATAACACGGTAGGTGCGAATATCAATCTTCTCAGCGTCCGCCGTTTTGCGAGCATTGCCGTCAGGGCGTACGTTAAAGCCGATAATTAAGGCGTTAGCCGCCGAAGCCAGCATGACATCGGACTCGTTGATGGCGCCGACACCTGCGTGAACAATAATAACACGTACTTCTTCGTTGGTATTCAGTCCCATCAACGCCTGGCGCAGTGCTTCTACCGAACCTTGCACGTCGGCTTTGATAACAACATTGAGATCTTTGATTTGGCCGTCTTGTATTTGTTTGAAGAGGTCGTCCAGAGATACCTTCTGCGACTCCTTGATCTCCTCTGAACGTTTCTTGTCTTGACGCTTCTCAGCAACAGTGCGCGCCGTTTTCTCGTCATCTACAACGATCAGCACATCGCCTGCTTCTGGCACGTCCGTCAAGCCCAATACCTCAACAGGCATGGAAGGTCCTGCTTTTTTCACACGTTCGCCGCGATCATTCACCATAGCCCGCACACGCCCGTATGCACTGCCAGCAATAATCGCATCACCAATAGCGAGCGTTCCTTTTTGCACCAACACCGTAGCCACCGTACCGCGGCCCTTGTCAAGCTGTGCTTCGACAATAGTGCCCATGGCATTTCGGTTCGGATTGGCTTTCAGTTCCTGCACTTCCGCAACAAGCAGAATCATTTCCAACAAATCGGAAATACCTGTTTTCTGGTGCGCTGATACAGGTACCATGATGGTATCTCCGCCCCATTCTTCGCCAATCAGACCATGCTCCATCAACTGCTGTTTCACTTGGTCCGGATTAGCCCCTGGGCGGTCCATTTTATTGATAGCCACAATAATCGGCACTTCCGCCGCTTTAGCATGATTGATAGCCTCAATGGTCTGCGGCATAACGCCGTCATCAGCAGCCACCACCAAGATCGCTACGTCAGTTACCTGTGCGCCGCGAGCGCGCATGGCGGTAAACGCTTCATGGCCCGGAGTATCTAAGAAGGTAATTTTCTTACCTTGATAAACAACCTGGTAGGCGCCAATATGCTGCGTAATGCCGCCTGCTTCTTTTTCCGTCACATGGGTTTTGCGGATGACATCCAACAAGGATGTCTTGCCATGGTCAACATGGCCCATAACGGTTACAACCGGAGGACGCGGCTGCAGCGACTTAGGATCGTCCTCAATCTCTTTTACTTCTGTCGGGTCTTCTTCCGGCGGCAACGCCTCTACGGCAGTACCGAATTCTTCCCCTAACAAGCAGGCGGTATCAAAATCAATTTCCTGGTTGATGGTAGCCATAACGCCCATCATCATCAGTTTTTTAATAACTTCCCCGACATCGCGCCCGAGCTTGCTCGAAAGTTCCTTAACGCTGAGGCTTTCGCCAATGCGGATTTGCTTCGGTTTCGGCATTTCCTGTTTCGGTGCAGCCGGTGCAAAACGCTGACCGCCTCTTTGATTGCCGCCGCGCTGATTATTGAAACGTTGACCGCCTCCAGTGCCGCCTTGACGACGCTGTGGGCCTCCTGGAGAACGCTGCTGCTGGCCAGCGCTGCGCTGACCGCCGCCTGGACGCTGTTGACCTCCAAAATTCTGCTGACCTTGCTGCGGACGCGGAGCCTGTTGTCCACCGCCGCCCTGCGGGCGCGGAGCCTGCTGGCCTTGCGGACGCGGAGCCTGTTGGCCGCCTTGCGGGCGCGGGCCCTGTTGCCATTGCGGACGCGGAGCCTGTTGGCCTTGCGGACGCGGAGCCTGCTGACCTTGCGGACGCGGAGCCTGCTGGCCTTGCGGACGCGGAGCCTGCTGGCCTTGCGGACGCGGAGCCTGCTGGCCTTGCGGACGCGGAGCCTGCTGGCCTTGCGGACGCGGAGCCTGCTGGCCTTGCGGACGCGGAGCCTGCTGGCCTTGCGGACGCGGAGCCTGCTGGCCTTGCGGATGCGAAACCTGCTGGCCTTGCGGACGCGGAGCCTGCTGGCCTTGCGGACGCGGAGCCTGTTGGCCTTGCGGACGCGGAGCCTGTTGGCCTTGCGGCGCTTGTTGCTTTCCTAAATGCTTGCGCACCAAATCAATGCCTTTTTCATCCACATTGCTCATGTGATTTTTAACCGGCACTTCATTTTTCGACAGCAATTCCATGATATCTTTGCTGCTGGTATGATATTCTTTGGCGAGTTCAAAAACCCGATATTTACTGTTATTAGACATCAATCCACCCCCATGTTCATTTCGCTTTGGCGCACAAGCTCTTGCACGCGCGCAGCGAACCCCTTATCCGTCAAAGCCACCGCCGCTCGATGGGCTTTGCCGATTCCTTCTCCCATCTCCAGTTTGGAGGAAAAAAGGATATATGTGACCCCGTAATAAGCCGCGGCATCTTGATAACTTTTACGGGTATTAGCGGAGGCATCGGCGGCAATCAGCAACAACTCAACCTTTTTTTGCTGCATTGCTTTGCGCACGGCCACTTCGCCTGAAATCAGCCTTCCCGCACGCTGCGCCAGCCCCAGCAGTGAAATAACACGCTGTTCTTGTAACGACATTATAAAGACTCCAATTGAGACTGAATTTGAGCATACACTTCAGGGCTTACGCTTTGCTTCAACGCCTTTTCCAAGCGCTTCCCTTTATACGCCGCTTCCATGCAGGCCATCGCCTTACAGACGTAGGCCCCTCGCCCAGCTTTTTTACCGGTAGGATCGATAAAAATCTCTCCTTCAGGGGATCGAACAATACGCAGCAGTTCTTTCTTTGTTTTCATTTCTTGACAGCCGACACACATGCGTTGGGGTACTTTTTTTTGCACCATTGTGCTCACTCCTCGCCTTGTGCTTGGGACTCACTTTTTATATCAATTTTCCATCCGGTCAGCTTAGCTGCCAAACGAGCATTTTGTCCTTCTTTGCCAATCGCCAGCGACAGTTGGTAATCCGGCACAATGACTTTCGATATTTTTTCCGCCTCATTGGCTTCTACCGAAACGACCTTAGCCGGACTTAAGGCATTAGCAATATATTTTCCCGGATCTGGATTCCATTTGACAATGTCAATTTTTTCACCCCGGAGTTCATTGACGATCGTCTGCACTCGTGTTCCTTTGTGTCCTACACAGGCTCCTACGGGATCTACGTTCTCATCCCGAGAATAGACGGCTATTTTCGAACGATGCCCGGGTTCCCTCGCAACGGATTTGATTTCGACAACACCGTCGTGAATTTCCGGCACCTCGAGTTCAAAAAGACGCTTCAAAAGACCTGGATGGGTTCGCGAAACCATAATCTGCGGCCCTTTGGTAGTCTTCTTTACTTCAATAATATAGGCCTTAACCCGTTCCCCATGGCGATAATTTTCACCTATAATCTGTTCCGCCGGCGCCAAGATGGCTTCGGTTTTTCCCAGATCAATAAAAACGTTTTTTTGTTCAATACGCTGCACAATACCTGTCAAAATATCACTGGAGCGGTTGGAAAACTCTTCGTAAATTATGCCTCGTTCCGCTTCGCGGATACGCTGAACAACCACTTGCTTAGCCGTCTGTGCGGCAATGCGGCCAAAATCCTTAGGCGTAACTTCCACTTCGACAATATCTTCTACCGCGTAATTCGGATTATGACTACGCGCTTCTTGCAAGTCCATTTCTAAACGAGCATCGTCAACAGCTTCCACAACATTTTTGCGCGCAAACACCTTAATTTCTCCGGTAATTCGATCCAATTGAACCCGGACATTGGCCGCCGTTTGAAAATTACGCTTATATGCGGAAATCAGCGCCGCTTCAATGGCGTCAAAAAGCACCTCCGGCGCAATCCCCTTTTCTTTTCCCAGTTGTTCAAAAGCTTGCATGAATTCTGCGTTCACCCACGATTCCTCCTATTAAGTTTTCAGCTTAAAATACAATCTCCAACGAAACCTTCGCTGTTTTTTCCCTTGGAATAGCAATTTCCCCTTCCGCTCCTTGCAGAAAGATCACGTCGTTTTCCAGGCGCAACAACTCACCAACAAGCATCTTTTCACCGTTTATAGGCGCAAAGAGATGCACCTCGACGCGTTCCCCCAGATGTCGCGCAAAATCGCGTTCCTTCTTCAGAGGACGATCGAGGCCAGGTGAGGATACTTCCAGATAATAGCTTTCCTTGATTGGATCCAGTTCATCCAGCTTGCTGCCCAGTTGCTCGCTGATCCATTGACAGTCTTCTAATTCAATGCCGCCTTCCTTATTCAGGAATACGCGCAAATACCATTCTCTTTCCTTCACATACTCAACGTCTACTAACTCCAAGGCTGTGCCGGCAATCATGGCTTGAACCAATTCTTCCACCAATGTCTCCACATGCATCTTTGCCATGGATTCACCTCCTTCAACTGCAATACTGTCTGCCATAAGATGAAAGAGTGGGTGCATCACCCACTCTTAACGACAATCACATAATAATTCTCATTAAAGTATAGCATCGAATAACCTGACTGACAAGATAGCACCGCAAAAAACATCCCCGGCCAATAGCCGGGGATGTTTTGCGTCTCAACGCAAACTTAGCATTCGATAAGGTTCTGCTCGTAAGCGATATAAAGAGCTTTAAGTTCTTCCACTTTAGCAGCCATTTCAACTTGCAGATCGGAAGCTGCAGCATAGTCGCCAACAGCCAGAGCTTCGCGAATACGCGTGAACAAGCTTTTCTGAGCCAGCGTATCTTTCGCCAAGTAAATCCGCAGCGCCTGAATCTGATCCCAATGATACAAGTCAAGATCCACTGCAGTTTCCGCTTCATGGAGGCAGCAGCAATATTTAACAATGTCCATGTTTTCGCCAATAATCCGCTGAGTAAGTTCGGTTTTCCAACGCACCAAAGCGCCAGCCACAAAGGCGTCGATCAATTCTTTGCGGAATACGCCGCCTTGTGTCAAAACAGCCACTTTTTCAGGATACTTCTCAATGGCCTGCATGTTCTCCCAAACAGTAGCAGGCGGTTTGCTGAACAAACGATCCCGCTCTTCCGTGGTGTAGTCTTCAAACACATCGTGCTCACTGCGGTAAGCGCGGTCTTTTTCAAGATAGAAGCCTTCTGCGCCAGCTTCTTTGGATAACTCTGCTTCCAGCTCTTTTGTGTTTTTGCCGGACGTTACAGCCGCCTTGACACCGTCCAATATGCTCAAGTAAAAACAACTCAAGGCAATGTAGGTGTTGGTGTACGGATTGGGGGCGCGCACCTCAAAGCGAGTAGCATAAGGATTGCCGATATCACGCACTAAGCCGGCCAAAATGGTACGGTTGCGGGAAGGAATCGCCGGATTGTGACCCAAAGAAGTAACAATGCAAACCGGAGCTTCAAAGCCTGGTTTCAGACGATTCAAGGAGTCATTAGTAGCGGAAATGAAGGGATTCACCACTTCATAATTTTTCAAGATGCCCATGATCGCGCCATAACCAACAGAACTGAGGAAATCCGCCTTCATATCAGTAGGCGAGAAAAGGTTGATGATTTTGCCGGACTTTAAGCGCGCGGCAAGACCAACATGAGTATGTTCCCCGCTGCCTGCAACGCCGATGATCGGTTTTGCTTTGAAGGTAACATCCAACCCATTAGCCCTGAATACTTCTTTAACCAAAATGCGCGCCTGCAGCTCATTATCAGCTGTCTGCACAGCATTTGAATATTTCCAGTCAATTTCCAGTTGTTCCAAAACATATGATAAATGACCAGTTTCGTCAATACGAGACTTGATGCCGCCAACTTCCTTATGACCCATTTCCGGCTGCAAGCCGTATTTTTCCAAAGCCAATACCGCTTGCTCCATCGCTGTGCGAACTTCGCCGCGAGTACGCTGCCAATATTGCTCCTGCATAACCTGCGAAGCGGACAATTCTGCTACATCCGCCTTGTTGGTCGGAGTTTTAACCCAGAACTCCAACTCTGTAGCCGAAGTAAAGAGAATCTCTTCGATCTCATCCCCTTTGGCATGAGTAATACCCGCCAAGTTAGGATTCGCTTTGAATAAATTTAACAGTTCCGTTTTGACGTATTCCAGGCTGTCCGTCAAAATAGCCCGCGAATCTACGCGCAAATCGTTATGAATCAAGAAACCAGGGATGCGCAGCGTACCCACGGGTTTGCCGCTTTCCTCGTCAAAATGCTCATAATTGTAATCCACAAACCAATTAACATTCCGATCGCCAGTCATGTCAACGCGAGCGTTATTCAAGGTAGCCAATCCGGTAAGAACTACAGAAGAGCCGTCCGTTTGCACAACGCCGCCGTTTAAAAAGCCGTCGATGTCATCCAAAAAAATTTCAACCGGAATTTTTTCATCCGTGTCATTGCCTGCCAAATCCACGCCGACAAGAGAAACAAATTTAATTTCAGGACGTGCTTCCAGTAATGCTTTTACTTCTGCAACACCATGCTGCTCGGGAGCAATAACGTACAACAGATCGTTTGCCATACTCTTCACCTCTTAGTTAATCTTTCAATACAAAACAAACAAGTACTTCGGTATGCAAAAAACAGACCACCCCCTTGGTTGCTCTAGAATGAACAATGCAAGGACGGGTCGCCATTGACCTCATGCACACCTTGTAATTTTGTATGCTTTATTTATAACACAGGCCATACTTTCTGTCCAGACTTTTTTCGTTTTTCCAAAGGAAAAAAATACATTTTGTCGAAATGACAATAATAGATTCAATACCATTAAGGAGGACTTTATTATGTTGGGAATGTCGCAGGAACAGTTGGAGCAGGCAATACACGAGTGGTTTGAAAACAATCAAGACAAAGTAGGCATGTTTATTGAAGGCTTTGAAGCCGCTGGCGCAGATGACGATGATGTGTACCATCTTGTTTCAAAAGTAATGGCCTCAGTAGGCTCTACTGTCGCCATGTCAGCGGTTACAGAGATTATCGCCCGCAATAACGCCTTGTTGAGTGAGCAAATTGATACGCTGATTGAAGAGCGCATTGCTGCGGCGCTAAAAAATTCTTAAGCCGCAAGCAACCAAAAGGGCTGTGTGGAAACTAAGTTTCTGCACAGCCTTTTTTTACATGGACTCAATAAATTCATTCAGTTGGCCGCCTGGTTTCAACATAGGCCGCACCTGTTGCGACTCCACCTTGGCTACAAGCACAAACGGCTTCCGCTCTTGCCAAGCGCGCTGAAAGGATGCTGTAAATTCCGCTCGATTTTGAGCAACCGCCCCTTCAACGCCCAAAGCGTTGGCCATACCTACATAATCAAATTCTTTCAGAATGGACGAACTGCAGCGTCCTCCAAAAAATAATTCTTGCCATTGCCGAACCATGCCCAGAGAGCCGTTATCCAACACAATAGAAATTACCGGCGCTTGCGTACTGGCAATGGTATGCAGTTCCATGCCAGTCATGCGAAAACTTCCGTCGCCGCAAATATGAACCACTCTGGCTTCAGGACAGGCCGTCTGCGCGCCTAAAGCCGCGGGCATGCCAAACCCCATGGTCCCGAAGCCCCCGGAAGTAAGCCAAGTGCGAGGCTGCCGCAAGGTTAAATGCTGCGCCGCCCACATCTGATGCTGCCCCACATCGGTAACAAATACCGTGCGCTGATCCTGCGTCTGCGCGGAAAGAAATTTCATGATCCACGGTCCGTCCAGTAACACCTCATCCTTCTCTTTTCCGCTTGCACGCCAATCTTGAATTTGCCGCCACCAGTCGGTGCGTTCCGCCTTGGGCACTTTTTCTAAAAGATCTTGGGCCAACAAACCTACGTTTCCTGTTAACCCCACATGAGAAGGAATATTTTTACCAATCTCCGCCGGATCGATATCCAATTGGATAATCGTTTTCCCTTTAATAAATTCTGCTTTTGCCGTCACAAAGCGATCACTGAACCGACAGCCTATGGCTAACACCAAGTCGGCGTGATGTACCGCTAAATTGGCCGCTTTATGCCCATGCATGCCTGTGAGCCCTAAAAAGCGCGAGTCATCCCCCGGCATCACGCCCAAGCCCATCAAGGTGCTTACGACAGGCGCATCCAAATGTCTGGCCAATTCTCTGACCTGTGACGCAGCGCCAGCGCGTACCGCTCCCCCGCCCACTTGCACAACTGGTCGTTTAGCCGCGGCTAAGGCTTTCGCTGCCGCTTCCAAGCCTGCCTCCGGCCAGTTTACCGAGCGAGGCGGCGTTGCAAAACAAGGATGCACTTCCTCTTCTTCCACTTCTTGCGTTTGCGTATCCCGAGGAATATCTAAGATGACGACGCCCGGCCGACCGCTGGCGGCGATCCGAAATGCTTCGTGCACAAGCTGTGGAATACGAGCCACTTCTCTCACAACAAAGCTATGCTTAGAAATGGACAGGGTCATACCTGTAATATCCACTTCCTGAAAAGAGTCCTTCCCCATCAATCCGGTTGATACTTGCCCTGTAATCGCCACAATCGGAACCGAATCCATATGCGCCGTCGCCAGTCCGGTAATCAAATTAGTAGCCCCGGGTCCCGACGTCGCCAGGCATACTCCCACTCGTCCGCTGGCGCGCGCATAGCCGTCTGCAGCATGAGCCGCCCCTTGTTCATGCACGGTCAGCACATGCTGAATTTCCTCCTGCCGATATAGTTCATCATACACTGGCAAAATAGCCCCGCCCGGATAGCCAAAGATTACCTCTACGCCCTCTTTTTTTAGGGATTCAACCAATAAATCGGCGCCGGTGCGTTTCATTTTATCCCTCCAGTTCCGCCTCAATACGATTGGCCAGTTCTTGTGTCGATACCTTTGTGTAGCCCAAACGGTACGTATCTGCAGTACGATAGCCCTGCAACCATACGCGGCGTACAGCATCGCGTATGGCTCCGCCTACTCCCGGAGCTTCCAGCGCCATTTCCGCACAAAAAGCAGCTGATAAAATCATGCCAACTGGATTAGCAATACCTTGTCCGGCGATATCCGGCGCCGAACCATGAATCGGTTCGAAAAGACTAGGCCCTGCGCCTAAACTAGCAGAAGGCATCATGCCGATGGAGCCGGTCAAGACAGCCGCTTCATCGCTCAAAATATCTCCAAAAAGATTACTTGTAACAATCACGTCAAACCGGGACGGGTTGGTTACAAGCTGCATGGCGCAGTTATCCACATACATATGCTCCCACTGCATGTCTTTATGCTCTTCAGAAACAGCATTGGCCGCTTTCCGCCACAGCCTCGACGTGGCTAACACGTTAGCTTTATCTACGGAAGTGACTTTTTTGCGCCGCCGCGAAGCAATTTGCGCTGCCAACTGCAAAATACGGTTTACTTCTTGCACACTATAAGCTTCCACGTCGCTGGCAAACTCATCGCCTTCCTGGCGTTCGCCGTAATAAATGCCGCCTCCCAGCTCCCGGACAATGATTAAATCCGTACCTTCCAGACGCTCCTTTTTCAAGGGAGAGGCTTCCTCATCAGAAAAGGCCGCTTCTACCGGACGCAAGTTAGCATAAAGGCCCAAGGCTTTGCGCAGGCCTAAAATGGCTTTTTCCGGCCGTTTTCCCGGCTCTACGGAGTCCCATTTGGGATCGCCTACCGCCCCCAGCAATACCGCGCTAGCTCCTTGCGCCGCCTTAACTGTCGCTTCCGGCAAAGGCTCGCCGCATGCTTCCAACGCGGCACCGCCCGCTAACAAATTAACAAACGTACAGGACAGATTTTGTCGTCTGGCTGCTTTGCCAAACACCTGCAATGCGGCTTCCATAATCTCCGGGCCAATGCCGTCGCCAGCTACAACCGCCAACTGCGCCTCTTTCATCCTCTAACGCTCCTTTCGGCCTGCGTCCGCACATAAGCAATTAGGCCGCCAGCCTGAGCAATCTCCGCCACAAAAGCAGGCAAAGGAGCCGCCTCAATGACAACGCCGGTTGTCAGATTTTCAATGCGTCCTTCTGCGAGATGCAGCTTGAGTTTATCCCCTTGTCGCAGTTCCTCTACCATATCGCCTACTTCCAGCAAAGGCAGGCCAATATTGATAGCATTGCGGAAAAAAATCCGGGCAAAACTGTGGGCAATGACACAGGAAATACCGCAGGCTTGAATGGCTACCGGCGCATGCTCGCGCGAAGAGCCGCAGCCAAAATTACGCCCGGCCACCATAATATCTCCAGCCTGAACCTGGTTGCGAAAAGAATCGTCGATATCTTCCATACAGTGTTTAGCCAATTCCGCCGGCTCCGACGTACTCAAATAACGCGCCGGAATAATTACATCTGTATCCACATGGTCCCCGTATTTCCAAACTCGTCCGCGATTCATTTGCATACCTCCTCGGGCGTTCCGATTCGGCCCAGCACTGCGCTGGCCGCCGCCACTCCAGGCCCAGCCAAGTATACTTCACTATCTACATGACCCATACGGCCCCTAAAATTGCGGTTTGTTGTCGCTACCGCTTTTTCCCCTGCTGCCAAAATACCCATATGCCCGCCCAAGCAAGGACCGCAAGTTGGCGTACTGACAGCCGCTCCTGCTGCAATAAAGGCATCAATATAGCCGCAACCAATGGCCTGACGGTACACTTCCTGGCTCCCCGGGATGATAATGGCGCGCACATGAGGATGCACTTGCCGCCCCTTCAACACCGCCGCGGCTTGAGCCAAGTCTTCCAGCCGTCCATTCGTACAGGAACCAATAATAACCTGATCAATCTCCACCTGCGCCAATTCCCTGGCTGGAGCTACATTCTCCGGCAGATGCGGTTTGGCCACCACCGGCTCTAATTGAGATAAATCAATGCGCAGCGTTCTTTCGTATACGGCATCAGCGTCCGCCTCTACCTCTTCATAGTTTCGCGACACCCGGTCTGTAAGATACTCGCGCGTCACTTCGTCAACAGGGAAAATGCCGTTTTTCGCGCCCGCTTCAATGGCCATATTGGCTACTGTCAGCCGATCTGACATGGATAAAGAAGCAACTCCAGGGCCGGTAAATTCCAGTGATTCATAGCGCGCTCCTTCTACTCCCAGTTGGCCAATCACCGTCAAAATTACATCCTTGCCGCCAACCCAGGGAGGCAGCGCCCCTACCAGTTCCACCCGAATGGCAGCAGGAACTTTGAACCAAGTACTGCCGGCCGCCATGGACGCTCCCAAATCGGTAGAGCCTACGCCGGTAGAAAAGGCTCCCACCGCGCCATAGGTGCAAGTATGGGAATCTGCGCCGATGATCACTTCCCCCGGCGCCACCAGCCCGGCTTCCGGCAACAGCACATGTTCAATACCCATCCGTCCCACTTCATAATAGTGAACAATGCCGGCCTCTTTCACAAAATCGCGCATTTCCTTCGCCTGCTGCGCCGAAGCAATATCCTTATTCGGCGTAAAATGATCTGGAATAAGCGCTATTTTCGCCGGATCAAACACAGGAACGCCGATTTTGCGAAACTCACGAATGGCCGGAGCTCCTGTAATATCATTGGCCAAAGCCAGATCAATGGGACAGTGGATGATTTGCCCCACCTGCACCTTCTCCAGCCCCGCCTTGCGGGCCAGGATTTTTTGGGTCATTGTCATACCAGCCATCAGCCCGCCTCCTTTGCTGCAGGAACGCCGCATTCGGAAATCATTTTATTCAGCGCATTCAAGTACGCTTTGGCGCTCGCCTCTACCACATCGGTCGAAACGCCGCGTCCGTTAAAGGACCGGCTGCCCTGACGCACCGAAACCGAGGCCTCTCCCATGGCGTCCTGTCCGGCCGTCACCGAACGCAGTTGATAGTCCTTCAAGTCCACCTCAAAACCGACTGCAGCATTTATAGCATGGAATACCGCATCAACCGGCCCATCACCGCAGGCTGCTTTCTCCACAACACCGCTGCTGCTTTCAATTTTAACGGCAGCAGTCGCTGAAATATCGCTGCCGCTGGAAACCTGATGGCTTTGCAAACGAAACCATTCCGGCCGTTTGGCTTGTTGACCCTCTCCGACCAGCGCTTCCAGATCGCGGTCAAAAATTTGCTTTTTCTTGTCCGCCAGCGTTTTGAAGTTGCCAAATACCTCATCCAGTTTTTCCGCGGACAGCTCGTAGCCCAATTCCTTCAAGCGATCTTCCACTGCATGACGCCCGGAGTGTTTCCCCAAAACCAAAGAGGTTTTTTGCATGCCCACACTGGCAGGACTAATGATTTCATAGGTGGAGGCGTGGTTCAGCATGCCATGCTGATGAATGCCGGATTCATGGGCAAAAGCGTTGTCACCTACAATCGATTTATTCGGTTGTACAACAATGCCCGCAAAGGTACTAACAAGGCGCGAGGTCCGGTACAGTTGCTGCGATTGAATGCCTGTTTCCATCTGATAAAAATCATTGCGTGTCGCCAGGGCCATGACAATTTCTTCTAATGCCGCATTACCAGCCCGCTCGCCCAATCCGTTAATGGTGCACTCAATCTGCGTAGCGCCGGCTCCGACCGCCGCCAGAGAGTTAGCTACGGCCATCCCCAGATCATTGTGGCAGTGAACACTGAACACAGCCTGGTTGGCATCCGCAATATGCGCGCGCAGGTAACGAATCAATTTGGCAAACTCTTCCGGCAGCGTATAGCCGACCGTATCGGGAACATTCACCGTTTTAGCTCCGGCGCGTATAGCAGTACTATAAGCCTGACACAGAAAATCCCAATCCGAACGCGAAGCGTCTTCAGCGGAAAATTCCACCTCCGGCGTCAAAGAGCAAGCATAGCGCACAGCGCTGTCAATTCGCTCCAAGGCTTCTTGACGGCTCATTTTTAGTTTGTGCTTCAGATGAATGTCACTGGTGGCCAAAAAAGTATGGATACACGGCTGTTGCGCCGCTTTCACGGCCTCCCAGGCGCGATCAATGTCATTTTTAGCGGCTCGCGCCAAGGCGGCTACAACTGGCTTTTTTACCGCTTTAGCTACGGCCTCTACCGCTGCAAAATCTCCAGGAGAAGCGATGGGAAAGCCGGCTTCAATTACATCCACGCCAAGTTTCTCAAGCGCAAGGGCAATCTCCACCTTCTCATTTAGCTCCAGGCACACCCCTGGCGTTTGTTCTCCATCGCGTAATGTCGTATCAAAAATCCGTATCTTTCCCATTTTTTCTTCCTCCTCTTATCAGTTTATCAACGTTGTTTCAGCCAGGACATCTGTCCACGCAGTTTTTTGCCCACTTCTTCAATCGGATGCTGCGCCTCTTGCTGGCGTCTAGCCAAGAAACCTGGACGGTTAGCTTGGTTTTCCAATATCCAGTTTCTCGCAAAAGTCCCCTCTTGAATTTCCGCCAAGACTTGCTTCATTTCCTTGCGGGTTTCTTCAGTGATAATCCGACGTCCAATACTATAATCGCCATATTCTGCAGTATCACTAATGGAATAACGCATGGCCGCCATGCCGCCTTCGTACATTAAATCCACAATCAGCTTCATTTCATGGAGGCATTCAAAGTAGGCCAATTCCGGTTTATACCCAGCCTCCACCAGCGTATCAAAACCTGCCTTGATAAGCTCCGTGCAGCCGCCGCACAGCACTGCCTGCTCACCAAAAAGGTCTGTTTCCGTCTCATCTTTGAACGAGGTAAACATGACGCCAGCCCGGGTGCCGCCGATTCCCTTGGCATAAGCCAACGCCATTCCCTCCGCCTGGCCCGATACGTCTTGATATACCGCAGCTAGACAGGGAACACCGCCGCCTTCTGTGAATACGCGGCGCACGAGATGTCCCGGACCTTTGGGCGCCACCATAAATACATCCACATCTGCTGGTGGCACAATTTGGTGAAAATGAACATTGAAACCATGCGCGAACGCCAAGGCCTGTCCTGCCCGCAGATTCGGAGCAATTTCTTCGGCATAAAGACGCGCCTGCTTTTCATCAGGAATCAAAACCATAATTATATCAGCACACTTTACCGCTTCGCCCGGGGTAGTCACTTCCAAACCTGCTTGCTTCGCTCTTTCCCGCGAAGCGCTTTGTTCCGGTAGCGCTACGATTACCTTTACACCGCTTTCCTTCAAATTCAAGGCATGTGCATGACCCTGACTGCCATAACCGATAATAGCCACCGTTTTATTTTCTATCAACTTCCAGTTAGCATCCTTGTCATAAAGCATCTGTTCCATCCCAATCCCGCTCCTCTCTTTACTCAAGCCCCAGTTTCCTGGTGCCAACTCGCAGGCCCTGTTCTTCTACTTTCTCGCAATCCCCAGGACTCTGCTTCTAAAATCCAACTGCTTACTTCTTCCACCGAACCTGTCACTTCCATAACCCAACAAGCATCCTGTGTTTCCGCCAATAACCGGACCTGTCCTCGTTGTAGCCATTGCGCCGTAGCTGCCTGTTTGGGAACTTTTAAGATCGCCAGCTCACGGCACAAATTTTTGTCTTGCTGCAGTGCTTCCACACAAATAACATCTTCTAGTCGTTCTAAATACTTGCATACCTGTGCCGCCTGCGCCTCCTCCACATCCACACCAAGAGAAACATGTCCTGTCGGGCTGTCAGGCGCCAAGTCTGCTGTCATGCTACGCAGATCAACATCACGTCGGTACAACAAATTTACCAAGCGCAGTAACACTCCTGGATGGTTGTGTACGCGAACAGCCAGCACGTAATGCATAATTCTCCTCCTCCTTTCATTTTGCTATTTATGGGAACATTGCCAAGCAATGTTGCACCCAGATACCTACGCCGTAAAACATCGTCCCGAAAAAAGGGTATAAAAAATACGCCCTCCGGTTTCCCGATAGGGGCGTTTAAACGCGGTACCACCCTACATTCTACTTTGCCGATTTACGCTCGGAACACGTTCATGCGTACTTATTTTCCGCAGGACAGCTCCCGGA